>NZ_JADEXF010000253.1 GCF_015207245.1 Nostoc cf. edaphicum LEGE 07299 | reverse complement strand
CCGCATTGCTTACCATTGTTCGGAATTTAATACAACTAAACGCTTTGTAATTTTTCCCTACCCGTTCTTGGACATAAAAAATTGGCCCTTCTGAGCTAAAGGCAATCAGCAAGGTCAAAATTAAGTAGACGGGGAAGAACAAAATTAATACTGTCAGCGAAAACACTATATCGAACAGTCGTTTGGCAAACTCTCCGTTTAAACCCTGAAAAGATAAACCTTTGGGCTTAACTTTTGGCGTCTTTGTTTTTTGACCGCGTTTTAAAAAACGCGTAGACGATCTAGTGTCTTGCCTAACGCCTCGCTTGCCGGAGAGGAGTGAGCTCTGGGCAGTCATCATACTCCTTAATAATCCACACCACACATAGTCCCAATATTAAAGCCAAAATGAGATGCTTCTGGGGAAAATTGCCAAAAGCCTAAAAAAATCAGACGTTAATCAAGACCATCATTGCAAAAATGGTCTTTTTTCGTTGCACTTGTTTACAAAATCTAGATAACGATCTGCAAAGATTTGCGGTGAAAACTGCGCGGCGTGCGATCGCATATACTCGGAATTGAACGAACCCTCATACATTTCAAACTTTTCTACTGCCTCCACCAAAGCCGCCTCTGTTTGCGTCCTGAAAAATATACCTGTCCCTGTATCCGCACCAGAGCGGATATCTCGCACTGTTTCTAAAGCACCCCCTGAACCATAAGCAATTACTGGCGTGCCGCAAGCTTGTGCTTCCACTAGGGCAATACCAAAATCTTCACAAGCTGCATACACAAACGCCTTAGCCTTAGACATATATTTTTTTACCACATTATCGGGTTGCCAACCGAGTATTTGGATATTTGAGTTTGCCATCTCGCGAATCTTGTTCATTTCATCTCCTGTACCAATGACTACTAATGGTCGTTTTAGTTGATTAAAAGCCTTGACAATCAACGATATTTGCTTGTAACTCACTAACCGAGAAACTGTCAAATAAAAGTCCTCTTTCTCAGACAGAAACGGAAATTCCGCAATATTCACTGGTGGGTAAATGACTGTTGCTTCTCGCCGATAGCAACGCCAAATCCGCCGAGCTGTATGTTGCGAGTTGGCAATGAAGTAATCAACGCGATTGGCACTCAATACATCCCACTGGCGCAAACGATGTAATAAATATCGCGTCACCCATCCAGGTAAACCACTACCCAGTTTGCTGTGGCGCAGATAATCAAAGGTCAAGTCCCAGGCATAGCGCATAGGGCTGTGACAGTAGCAAATATGCATCTGTTCGGGAGTGGTAAGGATTCCTTTGGCAACAGCATGGGATGAAGACAGAATGACATCATAATGCCGCAAATCCAGTTGTTCAATTGCCAAGGGCCACAAAGGCAAGTATTTTTGTATACCGTTGCGAGCTGATGGAAAGTTCTGGAGAAACGTCTTGCCAATTTGACGTTTATATAAATAACTTTCTCTATTGCTGGATTCAAAATCTATGAGAGCATACAAATCAGCATCAATGTGATTCAAAATTTCTCGTACAACGAGTTCTGAACCACCGGTGGCTTTGGGTGTCAGCCACTCATGAACCAGAGCATATTTCAAGGGCACAGCTAACTTGAATAAGTGGAAAATACAAAGGCTAACTTGATGACGTTAACTGAAAAGTTTCCCCTTGTGATTAATTAACGGGAAGCGCCCCAGATTAGCACATAAGACGGAATCTTTCCCTCAGAGGTTCCAGATGGATGCGGCAACCTGATAATCTCAGATTGGGAATGGGGCATTGGGCATTGGGCATTGGGCACTTGTACTGAGCGTATCGCTAAAGCGAAAGCTCCGCTAACGCGTAGCGTCTCGTAAAGAAGCCGAAGTATTAGGGATGGGTTATTCTCCTTGTCGTTTTTGTTTCCCTAGTCCCAAGTCCTTACTCCCTTGATGACAACAGATATAGAAAGGGTGAATTTATGCGAATTTTGATTATGGGTGGTACTCGGTTCATTGGTGTCTATTTGACTCAACTACTAGTGGAAAAAGGACACGAGGTGGTGCTGTTCAATCGTGGAAATCGTCCAGCACCTTCCTTAGAGGGAGTAGGACAAATTATAGGCGATCGCACAGATGCTACTCAATTAAAAGCAAAATTATCACAAGAAAACTTTGATGTCATTTTTGACAATAATGGGCGAGAACTTACTGATACTCAACCACTAGCAGAGATTTTTCAAGACCGAGTGCAACATTTTGTGTATATGAGTTCTGCGGGAGTATATCTCAAATCCGATCAATTGCCCCATGTAGAAGGTGATGCAGTAGATCCCAAAAGTCGCCATAAAGGTAAACATGAAACAGAAGCTTACCTGACTCAATTGGGATTACCATTCACTTCTATTCGTCCTACTTATATTTATGGGCCTCGCAATTATAATGAGTTGGAGGGCTGGTTTTTTGACAGAATTGTGCGCGATCGCCCTATTGCCATCCCTGGAAATGGCTTGCATATCACCCAGCTAGGTCATGTAAAAGACTTGGCACTAGCAATGACTCAGGTTTTGGGCAATAAACAAGCTATAGGACAAATTTATAATATCTCTGGCGATCGCTATGTCACTTTTGATGGTTTAGCCCGTGCTAGTGCTGTAGCGGCTGGCAAATCACCTGATGCTGTAAAAATCGTCCATTACGACCCGAAAAAGTTTGATTTCGGCAAACGCAAAGCTTTTCCAATGCGGGTGCAGCATTTCTTTGCTTCGGTGAATAAAGCGCAAACAGAATTAAACTGGCATCCTGAATATGATTTGATTTCTGGGTTACAAGATTCTTTGGAAAATGACTATTTAGCTAATGCAAAAGACAAAGCTGATGTTGATTTTTCTGTAGATGAGGAGATTTTACAAGCATTGTGAGTAAAGATGTTTAGGGGCACATCGCGGCTACACAGGCAAAGTCCGCGGAGGCGGACTAAGGTCAAATTAAGGGTTTAAAACCCACGGAGGTGGGTTTTGTTTGTGTAGACGCGGTTTCTAACCGCCCGTTTCGCCGTGTACCCCTACTGATGCGATCGCAGCATCATGACTCATCAGGGTTAAGGCCTAACTCTCGCAGTTGTGCTGCTAATCTGTTAGCACGTTGACTTTCTCGTTCGAGGGGCGTCTGTTTGGTACATAATAAGGAGAATCTTGACCGACTAACTTTAAGTTAACGGATCGTAGTAAAAGTTTGGCGAAAATCAAAATCAAAAATATTTTCTTCTACTTGAGAAAGACGCGAGAAATTGCGTCTTTAGTTTTTACTGGAATATGAATAACAATTTTTTTATCAAGGAAGGCAAACCTTTTTTAGAATTGCCTGAAGGCTACTAAAATTAGTTTCTGTAAATACTGTTATTGGTTGATAAAATGAGCCAGATTTCACAATATCCACTCCAGAATGTTCTAGAAGCCCGTGCGCGTTTAGGTGAAGGTCCCATCTGGGACTCTACCCGAAACGTAATTTACTGGGTTGATATCCACAACCATCGTGTACATCAGTTCAATCCTGCTACGGGGAAAGACTTGTTTTTTGATGTGGGAGATGTGGTAGGTGCGATCGCAACAGCAGGTAAAGATAGATTAATTATGGCACTGCGTCATCACCTGGCATTCCTCAACACCCAGACAGGTAAGGTTACACCCTTTTTAGAGATTGAAGCAAATCTGCCAGAGAACCGTCTCAATGATGGCAAATGTGACCCTCAAGGCCGCTTTTGGATCGGCTCAATGTGTTCTTCAGAAAAACCCCAGGCTAACCTCTATCGCTACGATCGTGACGGTTCATTGCATGTGATGGAAACAGGATTGACTATCTCTAATGGTCTGGGGTGGAGTCCCGATCAAAAAACGTTTTATCTGACTGATTCTCCTAAACAAAAAATATATGCTTACGACTTTAATTCAGTAACAGGTAACATTACTAATCGCCGGATTTTTGTTGATTTAACTCATGAATCTTTCTACCCAGATGGGTTGACAATAGATAGTCAAGGAAATATTTGGTCAGCTATGTGGGATGGGTGGTGTGTGATTCGTTTCAACCCCAAGGGTAAAGAGATATTGCGGATAAAACTACCTGTACAATTGCCAACCAGTTGCACTTTTGGCGGCGAAGATTTGCAAACACTCTATATTACCACTGCTTCAGTTGGACTCAGCCAAGGGGAGATTGAAAAAAGTTTCTACTCAGGTGATTTGTTTGCTTTCAAAACTGATATTAATGGATTACCTGCATATACTTTTTAGGGGTAATTAATACTAATTCGTGATTATAGCTAGTAAGTTGGGTTTCACTTTGTTCAACTCAACCTTTACAGAGAATTATCATGGGTTTAGCTATTGCTTTATTTCTCCTAGGAATAATTATGATGACAGACTTATCAGCACTCATAATTAACTTAATTATTTAACTCGAATCTTTCTATATTTTCGTTGTTGATTTCCAAAAAAATGGTTGATTAAACTACCTATAGACCATATATACAAAGAAGATACTCCCCTTCCATGTAAACCATCTTCGTTTAGTTTTTCTATTTGATAACTCTTCTTAATGCCTGTTTTACAAAAGAAAGCAAAGTGTTCACAGTTGTTTTCAAAAAGATTGTATTTGCCTTCCCCTATAAAGCTTTCAGCCCTTTGAATAACAATATCTGGTGCATCATAAGGAATTCCAAGAACATCATAGTCTAAAGCATAGACTTCTTTTTTTTCTTTCACATTGCTAGATGCAAATGTAACTAAAGAAGTCTGTTGAATAACAGGCTTAATTTTATTATTAAGACCTGTAAAATGTATAACTTCATCATTGCCACAATCGATACCGTGATGGGTAAAGGTAGGAACGATAGAGTTACCACCCCAAATAAAAATATGATCTCCTGTAGCCATCAATAAATCTTTAGCTAGCTGGTTAATATTTATATTATTCCCAAAAATTAGATAGAGTTAACACTTAACTTCTGAAACAGTGTCGGTAAAATTTTCACAAGTTTATAAAACTATACATCTTATTCTATAATCTTTAATTTCTCTGGCAAAGGATAGATTGCTCTAGTAATTAAAGTTAAGGTACTGATAATTAGAGAGGATTACGCAAACAGAAAGGAAACGTTTACAGTCAAAGGCTCTGGTAGTGGTTTTCCTTGTGCTTGGTAATCTTCAATCAAAAGTTCCAGCACTTCCTCACCATTATTGAGAGCATCCGCGTAGGTATTTCCATGAGTATGTGTGTATGGGCCAAACTCAGGTAGGCTGACAATGTACTTTTTATCTTCATCAGAACACTGAATTACAATACTATATTGTCTGTCGTTTCATTAGTGCTAGTTTTTTGCGGCAAAAGATAAATACCCCCAGAGATTAAAGTCAAGGCGACAGAAACCCAAAAAGCAATCAGAGAGGGATTTTGCCATACTTCAGGTAGGGGTGCAATCAGAAGTGCGATCGCAACTATTTGACTAACAGTTTTGAGTTTACCCCAAATATTCGCTCCGGTAATTGTCGTTTGATTCACCCGCCAACCAGCGATCGCTAATTCCCGCGCTAAAATCAAAAACACTCCCCAAGCTGGCACTTTTCCTAATTCAATAAAAACCATCAACGGCGCAAGTACTAAAAATTTATCCACTAAGGGGTCAAGAAACTTACCCAACTCACTAATTTGGTTGAGTTTCCGCGCCAAATAGCCATCTAACCAATCAGTTAACGCCGCAACGATAAAAATCGCCAAACATATCCACCTAGCTTGTGGTGTGGGGTTGTACAAGCCATAAAGCAGAAATGGTACACCCAGAAGGCGAGAGAAGGTAATCCAGTTGGGTAGAGTCATGCAAAATTAAAAATTAACAAGTGTAAAGCAACAAACAGCCAAGGAAATATGCAAAATATATGCAGATTAGTGTATCTGAGTGTTCCTGCGTGGGAAAATCTGTTTTCTGTAGCTCTCCTAAAACAATACTATGACTGAACACACAGATTCCCAATTCCGCATCGAACGCGATTCGATGGTCGATCGCCAAATTGC
>NZ_JADEXF010000252.1 GCF_015207245.1 Nostoc cf. edaphicum LEGE 07299 | reverse complement strand
CTATAATCCCGAAGCTCCCATTAAGTCACTTTCTTTCAACTTTGATGGCGATACCATTTACACTGAACAAGATGATGCAAATTACCCAGATTTTCCTCTTGTTTTTAAAACCACATCCTTAACAGGACAAACGTATTTTGGATTAAATTATCAGTTTAATGATAAAGCTAATCCTTCCAGTTCTATCAGTTATGAGATTATTGGTGAGGATTTTACAATTTACTCTAAAACTTCTCCCAATGCTGAACTTATATCAGGTACAGTTTCTTATAGACAAGTACCTGAACCTACACCTTTAGTTGGTGTTCTTTTTGCTTTTAGCCTTGGCTCAATGATGAAGAGAAAGGTAGCATCAATGAAAAAGATTAAAATCTCACCTTGGTTAAGTTGATATTAACAATTTCTTTGCCAAGGATTAATCTCTTACTAGTAGGCTTTTATGTGGGGAAACAACATCTAACACATAGATAGTAGAGGGAAAAGTTGGAACTTGAAATCTGATTTTGCTCGTACCAATTCTCTATGAAGCTGCTTATTATAAGCCCTCCCAACCTCTCCTTAACAAGGGTGGTGGGGTTATTTCTATGGGTGTTAATAAAGAATTGCTATGAGGGAATAATTACGAAATTTTCCTACTATTACTCTACCTTCTTTGTGTTAGCTGTTGCTGTACTTTAACTTACCTGTTAGCCAGGAGTAGAGAATGGTAGATTACCGGAATTTTGAGCAGTTCCTGCACAGTCGAATCAAACGACGCAACTTAATTGTTGGGGCAGGGGCATTATCTGGTTTAGCGATCGCTAACCAATTTTCTTCTCAAAGAGCGATCGCTAGAAGCAGATTTTCCAATTATCCTTTCACTTTGGGTGTTGCATCGGGTGAACCCTATCCTACCAGCGTAGTGATTTGGACTCGTCTGGCTCCTGAACCCTTAAACGGAGGTGGAATGCCACCTGTGAATGTGCCAATTCGCTGGGAAGTAGCAACCGATCCAGACATGAGACGTATTGTCTCTAGAGGTACGGTACTGGCAACCCCAGAACTAGCTCATTCAATTCGAGTTGTGGTAGAAGGACTGCAATCTAATACTTGGTACTGGTATCGGTTTCTTGTCGGCCAAGACGCTAGCCCCATCGGTCGCACTCGTACAGCGCCTTTAGCAAATAGCTACTTAAGTAAATTTAACTTTGCCCTTGTCTCCTGTCAGCACTATGAGCAGGGATACTATACTGCCTACAAATATCTGGCTAAAGATGACCTCGATTTAGTAGTACATGTGGGCGATTACATCTACGAAGGGGGAATCACAGAAAATCGCCCTAGACAACACAATGGTTCAGAAATTTTTACCTTAGAGGATTACCGCAACCGTCACGCCCTCTATAAAACCGATACCAATCTGCAAGCAGCTCATGCAGCGTTTCCCTGGATTGTCACCTGGGACGATCATGAGGTAGAAAACAACTACGCCAACAACATTTCACAAATTGATACTGAACCAGATCAGGATCGGGCAATTTTCCTCCAACGGCGGGCTATTGCCTATCAAGCTTACTACGAACATATGCCACTACGCCCCTTCTCGCGTCCCGTTGGCCCCGATATGCAACTTTACCGTCGGCTCTCCTTTGGTAACTTAGCCACCTTCCATGTTTTAGATACCCGCCAATATCGAACCGATCAGCCCTGTGGTGATGGCACTAAAGAACGTTGCCCAGAAAACTTAGATCCGAATGCAACGATTACCGGTCAGGCGCAGGAAAATTGGTTATTCGATGGTCTAAATAGTTCACAAGCTAAGTGGAATGTTTTGGCGCAGCAAGTACCGATTGCTCAAAGAGACACAACACCAGGAGAAGGTGGAACTTACAGCATGGATAAATGGGATGGTTATGTGGCTTCGCGCGATCGCCTCATGGCTTTCCTCGGACAGCGCCAGCCTTCTAATCCAGTATCCTTGGCAGGTGATGTGCATTCTAACTGGGCGATGAATCTGAAGGCTAACTTTGATCAGCCAGAATCCGCCACAGTTGGCAGTGAATTTGTCGCTACCTCAATTAGCTCCGGTGGCGATGGAGCAGACAGCAACCCCAACGTTGAAGCTTACTTACCCGATAACCCACACATTAAGTTCTACAATAATCAACGGGGATATGTGCGCTGTGCTTTGACTCCCACAACCTGGAAGACAGACTATTTGGTTATGTCAAAAGTCACAACCCCAAATGGCACGATTAGTAAGCGGGCTTCATTTGTGGTTGAAGATGGTCGTCCAGAAATACAACAAGCTTAATCGTTTAATTCCCAGGTATTGAAACTAGACAATCACAGATAGAAACAGTTAAATCATCAATATTTACCTGTTTCTATCTGTGTTTTCATTTTCAGAATTTAGATACCTTTGTTCTGCACAATACAGTTCAGTTAAGCATTTTTTCTCTTCTCTCTGTTTCCTCTGCGCCTCTGCGGTAGCCTTCGGCAAGCCGCTTTGCGTCTACGTTAAAAAAGTTGACTTTGACAAAGAGTTTTAGCCTTAACTGAACCGTATTGTTGTTCTGCAAAGATCAGGAAAAAATGCTTAGGGACTTCCAGCGAATAAAAATACCCCATCATAGGGATGCACATCTGTATGCCCCTACTGTATTGCAATTAGAGGAGTTAGGAGTTTTAATTCCTAACTCACAACTCCTAACTCTTCACTTCAGTTTAATAAGCATCCATTGGCAGACAAGAACAAACAAAATTGCGATCGCCAAATGCTGCATCAATGCGACCAACAGCTGGCCAGAATTTATATTCACGAGTCCAAGGCGCAGGATAGGCAGCTTGTTCGCGAGAATAGGGATGTTGCCATTCCCCGGTAATTAAACTTTCGGCAGTGTGGGGTGCATTCTTCAAAAGATTATCTTGAATATCCACCTTGCCAACTTCTATTTCGGCAATTTCTTGACGAATAGCAATCAACGCATCACAGAAACGATCCAACTCTTGCTTAGATTCACTTTCTGTAGGTTCCACCATGATTGTACCCCCTACAGGCCAGGAGACTGTCGGCGCATGGAAACCGTAATCGATCAGACGCTTGGCAACATCATCGATTTCGATCGCAGCTGATTTTTTGAGCGATCGCAAATCTAAAATACATTCATGGGCAACTAGACCATTTTTCCCCTGATATAAAACGGGATAATATGATTCCAGTTTCTTGGCAATGTAGTTAGCGTTGAGAATCGCCACCTTGGTAGCTTGGGTTAAACCATCTGCACCCATCATGGCGATGTACATCCAAGAAATCACCAAGATACTCGCACTACCCCAAGGCGCAGCTGCCACAGCACCAATATGTGAGTGCTGAGTTGAGTCGTTGATAGTAACAACAGGATGTCCGGGTAGAAAAGGCACAAGATGAGATGCAACGCCAATAGGCCCCATACCAGGGCCACCGCCACCATGAGGAATACAGAAGGTTTTGTGCAGATTCAAGTGACAGACATCCGCGCCAATATCCCCAGGACGGCAAATTCCCACTTGGGCGTTCATATTTGCCCCATCCATGTAAACTTGTCCACCATGACTATGGACAACAGCGCAGATTTCCTGAATTGGCTCCTCAAAGACACCGTGAGTTGAGGGATATGTCACCATTAAGGCAGCTAATTCATTGCTATGTTTTTCTGCCTTCGCCTTCAGGTCAACAACGTCAATATTACCTTGTGAGTCACAGGCAACAGCCACCACCTTCATCCCGCACATCACCGCACTTGCTGGATTTGTTCCGTGCGCAGAAGTGGGAATCAAACAAACATTGCGATGTTCTTCGCCCCGATTTTCGTGATATTGACGAATTACTAAAAGTCCAGCATATTCGCCCTGAGAACCAGCATTTGGTTGCAGAGAAATTCCCGCAAAACCAGTAATTTCAGCTAACCATGCCTCAAGTTGCTCAAACAGTATTTGATAACCTTGCGTTTGTGATGCAGGGGCAAATGGATGAATCTTGCCAAATTCCTCCCAACTTACCGGAATCATCTCAGCAGTTGCATTCAACTTCATTGTGCAAGAACCCAAAGGAATCATCGATGTTGTTAGCGATAAATCCTTGCTTTCTAGCTTGTGCAGATAGCGCAACAACTCAGTTTCTGAGTGATAGCGGTTAAAAACTGGGTGAGTAAGATATTTACTTGTACGGGAGAGAGGAAGATGTGAGGATGAGGAAGAAGTTAATTCTTCTAAAGTGAAGGGTAAATCATCTGTACCAGCGAAAATCTGCCAGAGGTCGATTAAGTCTTCTGGTGTAGTTGTTTCATCTAGTGAGATACCAACAGTAGTTGCATCAAAAACCCGCAGGTTAATTTGAAGTTGTTCGCTAGCTGCCAAGATATCTTTTAAATTGCGTCTTCCCAGTTCTACTCGCAGCGTATCAAAGAAATCTTTGGAACTGATGCTGTAACCCAAACGCTTCAGTCCTTCTGCCAATAACACCGTCAAAGAATGGATATTTTCGGCAATTTGCTTCAGTCCAGTAGGCCCATGATAGACCGCGTACATACTCGCCATCACCGCCAGCAGCACCTGTGCAGTACAGATATTACTAGTAGCTTTTTCGCGGCGGATGTGCTGTTCACGGGTTTGCAAGGCGAGACGTAATGCAGGCTTACCTTGGGCATCTTTTGATACTCCCACAATTCGCCCTGGAACCAGCCGTTTATACTCTTCCTTCGTAGCAAAATATGCCGCATGAGGCCCGCCAAACCCCAAAGGAATACCGAACCGCTGAGTGCTTCCTACAGCAATATCAGCGCCAAATTCCCCAGGAGGGGTCAGCAAAGTTAAACTTAAAGGATCTGCTGCTACCGTCACCAATGCACCCTTAGCATGGGCTTTTTCTATAAAAGCGCGGTAGTCATAAATAGTGCCATCACTTGCAGGGTATTGCAGAATAGCTCCAAAAATTGGTTGATCGAAATCAAATGTTTGATGATCGCCGACAATAATCTTAATCCCTAATGGTTGAGCGCGTGTTTGCAACACGTCAATGGTTTGGGGATGACAGTCACCAGAGACAAAATAGGCATTTGCCTGATTTTTACAAACACCATAGCTTAGGCTCATCGCTTCAGCAGCGGCTGTGGCTTCATCAAGTAACGAAGCATTGGCAATTTCTAAACCTGTGAGGTCAATAATCAGGGTTTGAAAATTCAGCAGGGCTTCTAGTCGCCCTTGAGCAATTTCTGGCTGATAGGGAGTGTAGGCAGTATACCAACCTGGGTTTTCTAAGATATTACGCCCAATCACAGGTGGGGTAATACTGTCGTAATAGCCCATACCAATGTATGAACGGAAAATCTGATTTTTGGCTGCAACTTTTTTTAACGATGCCAGTGCTGCATACTCACTTTCTGCTGCTGGTAACTTTAGCGGTTGCTTCAGCCGAATTGCCTGTGGAACTGTTTGGTCGATTAGGGCATCCAGGCTGGGAAACCCCAAAACCTTAAGCATAAGCTGAATATCATCGGAGTTAGGGCCAATGTGTCTTGGCACAAAACTACTTAAATTTTGACTTTTTTCGTCCAGCACTTGCTGCTCATGAGACTTGAGAATAGGGGCGTTCAATACCACAAATTACTCTCCAGATGGTACTATTTCATATTTTGCAATAAATACTCTTAAACTGGGGACTGGGGACTGGGGATTCGGAAGATATTGGATAGGTGAATAAGAGTAATTGTTAATTACCTCCTCCACTCACCTACTCCCTTACTCTTCCACTCAGCACTCAGCACTCAGCACTCAGCACTCCTACTCCCCTTCTACTTGGGCGCGATACTCATCAGCTGTCAAGGCATCTTCAACTTCGCCAGGGTCATTGACGCGCACTTTCAAAAACCACCCTTCCCCGTAGGGGTCTTCTGACACTTCTTCGGGAGAACTAATTAAGGCTTCATTCCGTTCTATAACGGTGCCTGTCACTGGTGAATTCAGTTCCTCAACGGCTTTCACTGATTCAATTGTGCCAAAGTTTTCTCCCCTGGTAAG
>NZ_JADEXF010000251.1 GCF_015207245.1 Nostoc cf. edaphicum LEGE 07299 | reverse complement strand
CGTGGATATAGCGCGTGATAATCGCCCGTTCCCTCTGTGGCGGCAGTTGTCGGATACCATTGCCACGCTTTGAGAGTGCCATCATCGGGCGCTTGGGTAGATAAAGCATAGGCTTGGGAAGATGTGCTATTGGATTCAAACACACTGAATTGACAAGCGGGAATGTTTTTGAAGGTATGCTCACCGCCGTCGATGTGCCACAGGTTAAAGTCTCCCCGTGAAGAACGACCGATGCAACCTGCACCAAAGCCCCCTAAAGGCATACCATGCCAAGGGCCATCATCAATATTACTTGCATAGCGGACTGTATAAGGTTTATCCCAGCCTAAGCCGATGGGACGGCTCCAAGTGCAAGAGGGAATTTCTGGAGAGAGTTGATTTGTCATCGCCTAATGTTACAGCGTGCAGTTACGTCAATGAAGACTAGCGCGATGTGAGATTTTTCTCAAGGTAGTGGCACGGTAATGCCTATTGGTATCTAATACTTCTCGCTTTGTGCATTTTTTATTCTGAATCAGGTTTTGGGAAAAGGTTAAGGGGTAAAGGTTAAAGGTTTTTTCTTTTCAGGACTTACGCAATAACTCTCTAAAACTCTTATTTCTCCGCGTCCTTTGCGTCCTTGGCGGTTCGTTTTTTCATTATTTTGCGTAAGTCCTACTTTTAACCGAGAAGTATTGCATTGGTGTCAACTTAAGCTGAAATTTTTTAACTAGTCGTAGCCCACCCTTAGACATCGCTCACGTAATTACTACTGAACTACAAAGTATAGAGCTTATCCCAGTCACTAAGACTTTAATATTTTGCTTCTACTGCGTGTTACTCAACCGCTACTTGAACTTTAAATCTAGAGTTTTTAACTCTAGTGGGTAAATAACTCGTTAATTTGGGTATTTTAAAGCACAGAGGTAATTTTCTCAATAGTTTTAACAAAACAAGATGACACAATACGCCCTTGTGGTTGAAATTGCTCAGTATGACAACAGTTTCGGCAGCCTGACTAAACCTATTGATGATGCAGAGGCTGTGGTTAACACAGAAAAATTTTTGCTGGTGGTAGATGAGTTTGAGAAAGTATTTACAGTTTGTATAGATAAGGAAGAACGGCAGAGATTTATTGAACTACTAACTGGGGTAGTAGAAATTCATGATTCGCGGTTAGCAGTTGTAATTACTATGCGAGGTGATTTTCTTCAATCCTGTTTAGATAATCCTTCTCTGACTCAACTGATTCAAACCCCAGTAGTTGTTATACCGCCTTTAACTGGAGTTGATTTCAAGGAGACAATCGCCAAATCTGCCCAGCTTCAGGTTCATAGTGTTGAAGAAGCAGGAGCATTAAAAATTCTCCAAAATCTTCAACAAGAACCAGGGAATTTGCCATTGTTAAAGTTTGCCTTAACTAAACTCTGGGAGAAACGCGAGCAAAAGAAATATCAACTTACCCAAGAAGAGTATGAGAACTTGGGAGGATTAACTGCGGTATTAAATCTCCATGCAGAAAATGTTTATCACTACCAAGATTATGAGAAAGAATATCCAACTCAAGAACGCAGTCAGCAAGAAAAGGAATGGATTAAGCAGATTTTTCTGCGGTTAGTAAGAACGGGAGAGGGAGAAAAGGATACCCGACAGCGCCAACCAAAAGCCACATTATTAAATATTGCAGGTGATGATGCCAATCAACGGCAACAACTTAGTGAGTTGCTAGATGGTGAAGCAGGATTGGCTAAGGGACGCTTATTAGTTTCTGAGAAAGATGAAAAAGGAGAAGTCTGGATTAATTTAGCCCATGAAGCTTTAATTGAAAGTTGGCAGCAGTTTGCCCAGTGGCGACAACAAGACCGAGACTTGCGACCGTTGAGCGAGACATTAGAAAATACCCGACGGGAATGGTTGAACGAAAGGCCGGATGACAAATATTTAATCCAAAAGGGATTGCTGGCCCAAGTGAGAGATAGCTGGCAACAATTGCAGCCCGATTTGCAATCACTCCAACAAGATGAAGATTTTTACCAGCGCAGCGATGCCGATGACAAAGACCGGATTGCCGAGATGGAAAAAGCGCTTACTGAATCCCAGTTGCGAGAAAAAGCGGCTAGAGTAGACGATTTATTGCCCTTACAACCCCTAGATAGTCTAGTTTTGGCAATTCAAGCTATGGGGGAGAATCAAGAGAAACTACCCCAGCAGATTCTTGCATCAGTTCAGAACAGTTTGAATCGGGTGGTGAATAAAGCAAGAGTCTCGATTCCCTTCTGTGGTCATGAGGGGAATGTCTCTTCTGTCGCTATTAGCGCTGATGGGCAGACGATTGTTAGTAGTGGTACTGACGGCACTGTACGGTTGTGGAATTACCAAGGTCTTCCCTTAGCTGAACCTTTGCGTGGTCATCAGGGTAATGTCTCTTCTGTCGCCATCAGCGCCGATGGGCAGACGATTGTTAGTAGTGGTACTGACGGCACTGTGCGGTTGTGGAATTACCAAGGTCTTTCCTTAGCTGAACCTTTGCGCGGTCATGAGGGTAATGTCTCTTCTGTCGCTATTAGCGCCGATGGGCAGACGATTGTCAGTGGTGGTGCCGACGGTATGGTGCGGCTGTGGAACCGCCAAGGTCTTCCCTTAGCTAAACCATTGCGTGGGGATAAAAATGATATCTCTTCTGTCGCCATCAGTGCCGATGGGCAGACGATTGTCAGTGGTGGCGCCGATGGTATGGTGCGGTTATGGAGTTACCAAGGTCTTCTCTTGGCTGAACCTTTGTATGGTCATGAGGGTAATGTGAGGTCTGTGGCCATCAGCGCCAATGGACAGACGATTGTCAGTGGCGGTGCTGATGGTACGGTGCGGTTGTGGAATCGCCAAGGTCTTTCCTTAGCCGAACCTTTGCGCGGTCATGAGGGTAATGTCAATTCTGTCGCTATCAGCACCGATGGGCAGACGATTGTCAGCGGCAGTGATGGCAGCACTGTGCGATTGTGGAATCGCCAAGGTCTTCCCTTAACTGAACCTTTGCGTGGTCATGAAGGCAATGTTAGGTCTGTCGCTATCAGCACTCATGGTCAGACAATTGTTAGTGGTAGTACTGACGGCACGGTGCGGTTTTGGAACCACCAAGGTCTTGCCTTAACTGAACCTTTGCGCGGTCATCAGAGTTGGGTTTATTCTGTCGCCATTAGCACCGATGGACAGACGATTGTCAGCGGCGGTACTGACGGCACGGTGCGGTTGTGGAATCACCAAGGTCTTGCCTTAACCGAACCTTTGCGCGGTCATCAGGGTTGGGTCTATTCTGTCGCTATCAGTACTGATGGTCAGACGATTGTCAGCGGTGGTAGTGACGGTACGGTGCGTTTGTGGAATCTGCAAGGTCTTGCCTTAGCTGAACCTTTGTATGGTCATGAGGGTTATGTCAATTCTGTCGCCATCAGTGCCGATGGGCAGATGATTGTTAGTGGCGGTGATGACGGCACTGTGCGTTTGTGGAATCGTCAAGGTTTTGCCTTAGCTGAACCTTTGCGTGGTCATCAGGGTTTTGTCAATTCTGTGGCCATTAGCGCTGATGGGCAGACGATTGTTAGTGGTGGTACTGATGGCGCTGTACGGTTGTGGAATCTGCAAGGTCTTCCCTTAGCTGAACCTTTGCGCGGTCATAAAGGTTGGGTCTATTCTGTCGCCATTAGCGCCGATGGGCAGACGATTGTTAGTGGCGGTGATGACGGCACTGTGCGGTTGTGGAACCTGCAAGGTCTTCCCTTGGCTGAACCTTTACGCGGTCATGAGGGTTGGGTTTATTCTGTCGCCATTAGCACCGATGGGCAGACGATTGTTAGCGGCGGTGAAGATGGTACTGTACGGTTGTGGCGCGGTGACTGGCGTGCATGGTTGCAAGTGTGTTGTGACAGGTTACGTTACCATCCCGTCTTCACCAATCCGCAAACAGAGGAAGCAAAAGCTGCCTGCGAAACCTGCCAAAAATATGTTTGGAGTAAAGTAAGCGGGTAAAAACACGGCATTGCTGTGCCTCTAAGAAGGTCTGCACTCGACTCAATTGCAAACGGCTATAAAGGCAGTAAGTAAAGAAAGGAGAACACAAAAAGGAGACTTATTATCTTCTTCATTTAGGCTCAGAACTCCAGTTTTCTCCTTTAAAACTTGGAAGTTCATGCTCAAAACTCGGAACTTTATGTTCACAACTGTAACAGCCGAGATCCAAGGATAAATTATGGTGAGTGAAAAGCTTAGGCGTAACCCGCACTTTGACAAAGCTCACCCTTTGCCCTTGGAATTTTTATTGGTGTTATTGAAATTAAACTTGTATATGTGGGCACTCTAAAATTAAGCAACATACTGGAGATTAATTTCTATGTCCACAACCCCAATTAGTGCAACACTAGCGCAATCAGATAGAGATGCAGTGTTGCAAGCGATCGCTACAATTAAAGAGAAACTACCATTTTTGATTGATTTAAGTAACGAGGAGCGGAAAGCTTTACCCAAGATGGGAGATAAAAGCCGCGCCTTTGTCAGTAAAGCATTGGAAGTAGCGACACAGAACCCAGAGTTTTTACCGCGATCGTTTGACCTCGATGAGATGCGGAAAGACGTACAATTATTTGAAGCTTTGTATCCAGTACTGCTGTCTTTCTCGCAATTACAAGAGTTGCTAGATGATACATCTATAGCAGTGGGCAGTGAAGCTTATGCAGCCGCGTTGCAGGTGTATAATTATGCCAAAGCTAGTGGACAAGGCGCTGGTTTAGATGGAGTAGTTGAGGAAATGGGGCAAAGGTTCGCCCGTAAATCTCGGAAATCCAAGCCTCAAGCCGCAGCCTTGTAGAAAATAGCTCGGCAATTGCACTTCTAAGGTGCAATGTTGAAGCTCAGAACTCGGATGTTGGAGTAAATTGCTCGACGTTCCGAGTTCTGAACTCGAAGTTTCAACCTCAGAACATGGAATTTCGAGATAAGAACACGAAACTTCATGCTTTGAACAGCAACGTCCGAGATCCAAGAGTGAATGATGGTAAGTGGAAGGCAATCGCTCTCCTTTTTAACTCGGAACTTCGTAATTTGAACTGCAACATCCGAGATTGAAGGGTCAATGATGATGAATCAAAGGCTTAGGGGTAGCCCGCAGAAGACATCGCTTCCATAATTCCTAGCAGAGTTGAAGGTATAAAGCTTATCCTTGGCAAAGCAAAACCTTAAGTGCTGAAATTTTGCTTATTTTCAGGAAACTTACACTTCACCTCAATTTCAAAATTACTCTCCGCCGAACCTTCTGTTACGAAGGGGATACCAGTTTTTCCGCCTATCTTTAAGCCAAACTTCAGAGTCACCTCTTCGACTTCAGCAGCACCTAAATTTTTAAAAGCGCCAATGGCATATTTGGTATAAGCTCGAATTTGATGGTGAACTTCCTCAATTTTGACAAATGCCTCTTCCCGAAAGCCGTAAGATTCTTTCTCCTCATCAACCTCCGGTGTGACAACTTCTGGTATATTTGGCGTTTCTTTTGACTCGAACAGAATTGTATAGATTTCCCCGTCTTCTTCAAAGACTAAACGTTCTATGTTCGACATCAAGCCCTCAGAGTTTAGGTGTATTTAAGTTATCTTATTCTGTAACAGACAATTTAAATATGTATAGATGGCTCGTTACGCCCTTGTAGTTGGCATTACAGATTATACAAATCAGCTTTCCAATCTCACAAAACCAGCTACGGATGCCGAAGCAGTCGCGCAAGTACTAAAAACGCATGGTGATTTTGAGGATATCGTTGTTCTCAAAGGAAAAGTTAGTACAAATAAGTTGGCTGAAGCTTTAAAAACACTTTTGCAACAACAAGCAGTTAAAAACGAAGCGCTAATTTACTTTACAGGGCATGGCATCACCGTCTCTGACAGCTTAGGAACACAACAAGCATATCTAGCAACCTCTGACTTGACAATTGTCACTCAAGGCAAGCAAATTATTGAACAAACAGGCGGGATTAGTCTTTTAAGTCTTAACAATTTAATTAAAGACTCCGACTTGAGTAGTCTAGTAG
>NZ_JADEXF010000250.1 GCF_015207245.1 Nostoc cf. edaphicum LEGE 07299 | reverse complement strand
GCCTAAATCTCTCAAACAACGACACAGATTTTTCCTAAATCCTTATATAGACTGTGCTTTCACTAAATGCCCAAAGTGTGAAACAAAAACGAAGATTCGCAAATTCCCTTTAGTGATTCATATCCAACCACAACAGCTATTTTTACTCAATAAACAGTGTAAATATTGCCCAAGCTGCGACTTAATTATTGCTAAAAAACAGGAAATTGAGCCATTGATGGCTGCTACTTTTGTCCAAACAAATCCTCAAATTTTAGGTAATAACTATGTAGTTATGGGAACAGTTGATAAAAAAGATTGGAAGGAAGGCGACAAAAATTTGCTTTCCCCATCGGAAATGATCGGACGCATATACGTCTTCAAAGATGTTTGGAATTTTGAAATTATTCCAGCAGGTTGGTATCCTAATGAAGAAAAACAATAACACTAAACTTTTTTCCCTATTCAAGTCTAGCAACGAATCTTGACCCAAGATTGACCACCAACTCCCTACTCATGACTCCTCTTCCCACATCAACAGCACTTTCGGCAGTAAGAGAGAAAATAATTGGCTACGCTTTGCTTTAAGAGCGATGTCTACGACGGGCTGCGCTTACGCTACTTTCTCCATCACCAGCAACTATGTCCTGTGGGCCGCCAAGGAAGAAGCTCAAAATCGCGTTGCTCCCTCTATGAATTGAGCATATCTGTGATAGGTAATTATTTTTCAAACCGTTGTTCTTGCTGTGGTTGCTGTTGACGTTGAGCGGGTTGGAGTTTTTTTAATATTGTTGGTGGTGTCGCTTGGCGAAATGCACCACAATAGTGCATGGTCATAACTGCTTTGAAAGCCCAATGATCTGATGGAACATCAGTAAAAGGATTTAGTAAAGTTTGGGCTTGATTTTGAACGCAAGCATTCACAACTTGATTTGATGTTGCTGGAGCTTCAGTTACAGGTTCTTGAGATTTAGCAGGAGTAATAAAGCTAGTAGTTGCTAGTACTACGAGTGTAGCTAAAATTTTGTACTTCATAACTTGAGTTTTCTAGAGATGGCATCTAACCCTATCTTAGTTTGCAGACAGCAGCCCAGGAACTAGAATAATTTTGCCCAGATGAAGTGTTAGCGGTACTTAAACAAAAATTTGGCTTGGGAGATGATGCCGAAGCTTTAGCTCATCTGGGATTTGAAGTAACTGCTTTTGATATTTCACCAACAGCGATCGCTTGGTGTCAAGAGCGATTTCCAGATTCGACTGTCAACTATGTAGTTGCAGATTTGTTAGCAATTCTCTCACAATGGCATCAAGCTTTTGATTTTGTTTTTGAATGTCGTAATATTCAAGCTTTGCCGTTAAATGTGCGTTCTGGGGTTATTTCTTCAGTTACTTCCTTTGTTGCTCCTGGTGGCACACTTTTACTGATTACTCGTGTTCGACATATAGAAGTTGAACCCTCTGGCCCACCTTGGCCATTATCAGACTCAGAATTAGCACAGTTTGAAAATGTGGGATTACAGCAAGTAGAAAAACTCGTGTTTTTAGAATCTGAGCTTGACGTTAAGCAAGTGCGGATTGAATATCAAAGGCATTGGTGGAACCCAATCAGCTAAACCTATTCTCAAGCCTCCCACTCAACAGCAGATTAGGTAATTGATTATCATTGGTCTTAATAGTTATGATTCTGGTTTACCGAACAGAGAAATTAGAGTAACCCGTAATCTTCTTTTAGGCCTAATTAAGTGCGGTAATCATCATTTAATTAGGTGATGATTACCGAATGTACAGGAGTTTGAACCATACTTATTATGAATACATAAAGCACAAAATCAAGTGCAAAAACGATTAAACAATAGCTGAATTTTTCCGAGAAAGAGTTATGGTACTAGTTCGTTACAACCCCTGGCAAGAATTGAACGCTTTAGAACGTCACATCAACGGCTTATTTGGAGATACCAGAGTACCATCTGCACGGTCTGAAAAAGGCTTTATCAGAGTACCGGCTGCTGAGTTGCACGAAACCAATGATGCGATTCATCTCAAGCTAGAACTACCAGGACTGGAAGCTAAAGACTTAGATATTCAAGTCACCCAAGACGCTGTTCACATTAGCGGTGAGCGCAAGTCTGAAACTAAAACTCAAGACAATGGTATTACCAAGAGTGAATTTTACTATGGCAAGTTCCAACGTGTAATTCCTCTATCTGCTAGGGTTCAAAATACCAATGTCACCGCAGATTATAAAGACGGTATCTTGAATTTGACACTGCCTAAGTCCGAGGAAGAAAAGAACAAAGTTGTCAAGGTTAATCTAGAACAACCTGCTGCATAACCGCGAAACTACTCACCTCCAATAATTGATTGAGATAGCTAAAAGCCCAGTTAGAGATGACTGGGCTTTTTTGTATGCGATTGAATTGAGATCACAACGTCTGTCTGGGAACTTTGCTATTATTTGCTACTTTAAAATATATGCAAATAATTGAGATTTCTCCATTCCAAGCATTTCGCCGGAGTGTAGCAACAGTGATACAGGTAGTTCCAAAGGAGCTACGCTATGTAACAATACTGACATTAGTGGGTGGTGCAGGCCCAGCGATCGCCATTTGGCTCAACAAAACGATCATTGATGAGATTACCCGCTTATTGAGTACGGGGACAACGCAGAATGCCATCGCCCTGATACTTTCGCAACCGCTGCTACTCTCCAGCATTGCAGGTTCGCTGCTAGTGAATTTGGTCAGTGATGCGATCGCTAACATCAATGCCTTTGTATATAGTTCTCTGCGCGATCGCGTTTTCGGCTTTGTCCAAGGACAAGTGATTGAAAAGGTTGCCACTTTTGAAGATATTGCTCTGTTTGAAACACCCGATTTGCTCAATTTGGTGCAGTTGACCGAAAAGGGAGTACAACGACTTCCAGAGCTTTGTCTTAGGCTGGTGACGATGTTAGAAGGAATTTTTATCTTCATTCCAGCCATACTGCTTTCGGTGTCTCTTGCTTGGTGGGTACCACTAATTTTGTTTAGCTGCGTTACCCCGGTGATGTATGTGCAGGTGAAATACCGTAAGCAAGCTTGGGGAGTAGAAAGAACTCAAGCGAGTGTTTTTCGGGAAATGAATTTATACAAAACGGTTTTAACCGGAGAAACATACGCCAAAGAAATACGCTTGTTTAGCTTGCAACCCTTACTACTAGAACGCTGGCACGGGCTTTACCGTACCATTTTTAGAGCAATGGAACAAATCCGCCGTCGGGGGACAACAGCGGTTATTGGTTGGTCTTTATTGAGCGGGTTAGGTTTGGCGTTGCCATACATATACGTCATCCAGGGAGTGCTAGGTGGAACCCATACATTAGGAGATTTGGCACTTTACACTGGGGTAATCTTGGAAGTGCGGCGGAGTTTGGATAATTTGATGTCTGGCGGGTCAGAGTTATATAATATTGCACTGGCAACGACGCCGATTTTTCAGCTTTTGGAGTTAGAGCCGCAGTTGTCCCGTTCTCATGCAGAGTTGCAATCAAAGTCAGTAACAAAGGTATGGGAAAAAGTCAGAGAATCGGCTGCTAACAATCGGAACTTTCAAAGAAATGGGAACGATCGTCGATCGCAAACAGGTATTGACATCAAAAATCTATCCTTTACTTATCCCAATAGCGATCGCCCAATTCTAAAAAACATCAACCTGACGATTCACCCCAACGAGATGATTGTACTCGTGGGTGAAAATGGTGCTGGCAAGACTACATTAGCAAAGCTATTATGTCGCCTCTACGATCCTAGCCAAGGTGCGATTATTTGGAATGGGCAAGATTTACGATCACTTCCATTAGAAGATTTGCGATCGCGTATTGATGTAGTCATGCAAGATTACGCTCGTTTTCCAACTACCGTGCGGGAGAATGTTGCTTTTGGGGATTTAGTTAAAATGCAGGATGATGACGCCATCACAGAAGCGATCGCTGAGGCTGGTTTGGCGAGAGTAATTTCAAATCTTGATCGAGGTTTGGAAACTCTTTTAGGCAAACAGCTAGAAGGAGGTATCGATCTATCAGGAGGACAATGGCAAAGATTAGCAATCGCTCGTGCTTTGCTGCGACTCTCTCCAGCCGAACTAGTCATCCTTGACGAACCAACAGCAAACCTCGATCCGAAAACAGAACACGAGATTTACAATATTTTGCGTAACCTGGCGAAGGGAAGAATAGCCGTTGTAGTTAGCCATCGCCTCGCCTTAGCAAAACTAGCAGATCGAGTTGTAGTACTAGAACATGGTCAAATTATCGAGGTGGGCACTCATGACGAACTCATGGCACTAGGCGGACAGTATCACTTGATGTTTTGCCGTCAAGCTAGTAGTTATAACTGATACTATTTCTTTGTGAGGCTGTGCTAAACCTTTGAAAATAATTGCTTACTCTTACACCGATCCGCTATTAGAATCTTCTCCCGATCGAGCCGATTGGGGATGGGAGGTGGATCGGGTTTATGAAGATTTGGGCAAGCCAAACTCTTCTGAACGATCGCAATTACAACAATTATTTACCGATTGCCAAACTGAACCAGCAAATTATCTCCTGATTCGTCGGTTGGAAGAATTAGGAGATACTGTAGAGGAAATTAGCGATCGCCTCAATCAACTCGAAGTCATGGGAATCGCAGTAATTGCCACTGAACAACCCTACACTTCCGAAAATTACCCTCTGGGCGCTGACTTGTTGAATTTGCTACATGCAATCCAACGTCAGCAACGTAGCCGCCGCATCCGCCAAGGACACGCCCGTAATCGTCTTGAGGTTGCACCGCCACCCGGTAAAGTTCCCTACGGCTATCGCAGAGGTAAGGGAAAATATACCATTGACCGCAGTACATCACCAGTGGTCAAAGATTTTTTTGAACACTTTTTACTCTATGGTTCCTTGCGGGGTTCAGTGCGTTACTTGGCGAAAAAATACGGCAAGAAAATCTCTGTAACCACAGGAAGACGCTGGCTGACTAATCCAGTTTATCGCGGCAATACAGCTTACCAAAATGGTGAAATTATCTCCAATACCCATATTCCGATAATTTCTAAGGAAGAAGCAGCTCAAGTTGACCGACTTTTGCGCCGTAACAGCCGTTTACCATCCCGAACTGCTAGCGCACCGCGTTCTCTGGCTGGGTTGGTTGTCTGTGCTGAGTGTCAGTCACATCTGACAGTTACCCGTGTTACCCAACGCAACCAAGATAAAGAGTATCTTTATTTACGTTCTACTAGCTGTCCCCAAAGCCCTAAGTGTAAAGCTATTCCCTACCAACAGGTGTTGGAACATACCATTGAAACCGTTTGCCGTGATTTACCTCTGGCGGTAGCAGGAATGAATTTTCCCCAGTTGGATGCATTCAAGAATAGTTTAGGACAAGCGATCGCTCGTCAGCAAGAAATACTTGCTCAGTTACCCGCTTTAATTGAAACTGGAATTTTAGATGACGAAACCGCAAAGTTAAGGGCTTACAAACTCCGCACAGAAATTTCTGCACTCGAAGCAAAGTTGGCAATTCTCCCTCCAGTTAACTTGCGTTCTGTTGCTCAAGCTGTTTCTATACCACAATTTTGGTTAGATTTGTCGGAAACAGAACGAAGATTTTACTTTCGAGAATTTATTAGGCAAATTGAGATTGTTTGTCAGAATAAAGAATTAAAACTCCAAGTTATTTTTATTTTTTGATTTAATTGAAACGCTATTTTTGAGACGGTTGATCCTTAGTATAGGCAACAGGTTTTGGCCCTGCATTCCGCACATTGATAACTTTATTCAGGATATCAAACCAAAAAGGCGCACCCATAGCAATAGCAAAACCACTCACTATCCAACCACAAATTAATTTAAAAACCTGTGAACTTCTGATGTAAACTCTATTAGATTTCGTCGTATCTAATAACTCAAACTGTTGATTAATATTTTGCCATCCAATCGGTATAGAAGAATTTCCTAATAGCTTTTCAATCTCATTTCTGGCTTCTTGATCATTAATATAATCGATTCTTTGACTTGCACTTTGAGTAATGGTAGAGCGGATAACCGAATCCTGTGACAGTCTTTTAACCAAGTGG
>NZ_JADEXF010000249.1 GCF_015207245.1 Nostoc cf. edaphicum LEGE 07299 | reverse complement strand
GTGTGGGGTAAAAGCAATTCAATGTTAAATTTTTAAACTTCTCTTTGCGTCTCTGCGTGAGATAATTCAAACAGGAAACAAAACACTTCCCAACTTTTCACGCCCCAAGCGATCGCTCACTTTACCCCGACAAACAACCTGAACCCCATTAATATAAACCCCTTGCACAATTTCATCCGAACCACGCTTAACCATCCGAGGTTCACCATCTAAAACGGGATCTGATATCTGCACTTGCGGGCTAATTGGCTGATTTAAAGCATTGGGATCGAGTAAAACTATATCCGCTTTCGCACCAACTTTGAGAACTCCCGTATCCAGACGAAACCAACCAGCAGGTTCTCCGGTAACTCGGCAAATCGCAGCTTCCGGTGAAAGGAACTTCGTTGCAACTGCTTGTTTGAGCAAAGACAAAGCTCCATCATAGTAGCCCAGGTTACGGACATGAGCGCCAGCATCGGTAAAACCAGGCAAAATATGCGGATGCTGCATCATCGCTAAACGGGGTTTTAGGCGATCGTTTGCTCCTGTCGCCACCCAGCGTAAATCTGTATCGTATTTTTGTAATGCGTGGATAAATAAATCCACTGGTTCTTGTTGGTTTTGACGAGCAATTTGGGCAAAACTTAATCCTTGCCAACTTGCTTCGGGACAGTGAATAACTTCCATCAAATCTAACTGACGATGGAATGATTTACGCCGTTTACTCAGCCATTCTTGGCGAAACTGACGACTAAATATTTCCGATGCCCATAGTTGTTGTCTTTCTTCTCGTGACTGACAGCCATTGAGTTGTGCGCCTGTGGAGAATTCTTCAAATAAGGGAGTCACAGATCCATCAGAGTAAATGGTGAAGGGTTCCGTTAAGGTTTGAAAGCGCACATTACCATTTAGAAGCCGATTCCAAATAAAAAGTAGGGGGGAAAATATTCGCCATAGTTTGCGATCGTGTACGGCATCTAAAGCAGATAGAACTGTTAACCGCAGTGGTTTTTGTCCAATCCCTGAACCCATACGCAGAATATCCACAAAGGAAGCAAGTCGTTGTAAATTGGGTGTGACTTGAAAAACGCGATCGCACCGCCGAGATAAATCCGCCAACATTGCATATTCATTAAATTTCGCGTGTTGAGAGGGAATTGTACACCCTTGCCATTCTCCACTCATGCGATGCCAGGGAAACATATCAATAGAAATACCAATAAAGCCAGCATCTATTGCATCTGTGGCTATGCGCTGCATAAGATTTAGTTCAAATTTTGTCGGCTGAACAGTTAAACTGCGTTCTAATCCCATCACATGAGCGCGTAAAGCACTGTGTCCAAACATTGGGGCAACATTGGGGCCAAGGGGTAACTGTTGCAAATGCTGTAAATATTCTGCTGGTGTCTGCCAGGAAACCGACTTTTGTAGCCATTTTGCAATCAGCCGATGGGAAAGTGTCTCTACCCTCTGAAAAATATCAGCCAGGATTTGGGGTTCTGCGATCGCAATAGACAAGCTACAGTTACCAATAACCACGCTGGTAACTCCATGACGCACTGATTCACTCAATCCTGGTGCAATTTCTAACTCTAAATCGTAGTGGGTATGAATATCTATAAATCCAGGTGTCACCCATAACCCAGAAGCATCAAACACTTCACGCGCTGGGGTAGTTAAGGAGGGTGCAAGGGTGACAATGCATCCGTTTTGAATGCCGATATCTCCGCGAACAGGTGGAGAGCCTAAACCATCGAAAATTAACCCGTTTTGAATCAGCAAATCCAACATAATTTTTTTGCCCTTTGGTTGTTATTGGATCTGTTTAGGGTCATTATAGGCTGGGAATTTATTAGACTTGCCTTAAAAATAGGGATTGGGGACTGGGGATTAGGAACTGGGAAAGAGATATTTTCATTCTTTGCTTGTGAGTGCAACTCATGGAGTCTCTTGCATAAATAATTTTTTATCTCACGCAAAGGTGAGCTAGTGCGTTGGGCGGCTCTGCCGACTTGAAGCAACTGGCATCGCAAAGGCGCAAAGAACAAGCGGAAAAGAAGGAATTTTGCAAGAGGTCTATTGGAAATTGTGTAGGTGTAGCCCCTTGCAGACATCGCTTTCAGAGACTCTTGTTCCAATATTCCAAACCGGTCACAATTACATCTTCTAACCACTTCTTAAAACGCTCTGTTAAATTACCCTCTTCATCAGCATAAGAGAACTGGAATGGAGAATCTGTTAGGGCTTGAATGTCACTAATGTTACGCTCACCCTCTTCTGCGTTATCTCTGTGGTATGCACACGCAGAACACACAAGTAAGCCACGATACTCATGTCCAAGAACATGAAATGAAAGCAAAATCGTCGTTGATATTCCTATATCAATAACTAACTGTATCCAGGTATGATAGTTACGAATATTAGCAAAATATCCTAACTGTTTAGCCGTCTCTACAATTTGGTAGCGGTGGTAATATGAACGAGTATCACCAACAGACGCACTAATTATAAAAGCATCAGCATCATCCACTAAATTTTGTACGGATAGCTTGATTTCATTGGCAACATCTTGTGAGCGATTAGAAGCTATCTCAAATAACTTTGAAGCAAAATCTTCAACTTTTTGACTGCGCTCTCGAATAGATGCTGATTGATTTTGCTTCAGCTTTTCAGCAATGGAAGCAATAATAACCTGAGTCCGTCGGGACTCTGATAAGACTTGTTCTGATAAGCCAAGACTGCGGATAAAAGCTTGCTTTTGGCTTTTGGCAAACAGTTGAATCAATTTTGATAAATCAGCTTTATCTGCCTGCTCTAAAGCTGCAATGTAATCTGCACGGTCATCACGAGTCAGAACTAGAGGAAACCAACCAGCTTGAATAAAAACTAAGCTGGCAATACATCGCGCAACTCGGCCATTTCCATCTTGAAATGGATGAATCTGTGTAAATCGATGATGCAACCAAGCTGATTCAACTTCAGGAGGAATTTGCTGATTTCGATGTTGATGATGCAATTCAATCAACCTATCCATTTCAGATGCCACTTGTTCTGGGGGGCAGTATTCGTCAATAATGCCATCTGGTCTCATAGGATTGTTAGGTAGATGCTTCCAGTCACCGATTATGAGAGGAACACGAACAATTTCCCCTGTCGATGGAACTAAAGCCTCTGTATATTCTTGGTTCTGGGTTAGAACCTGATGTAACTGCTTTATATAGGAGGTTGATAAATTTCTTTGCCCACCCACAAAATCAAAGAGTCCTTCAATCGCAGTTTCCTGATCTCTGATTAAAGACACTACTTGTTTTACTGGACGATCTGTAGCTCCATGAGGAATCAGAGCCTCGTTAATTCCTTGTTCAATTAAAAGGCGAGTTATTCCTCGATCTATGTTGTATAATCGCTCAATAATTCCAGTTTCAATGGCTATTTCGCGGCGTAGTCTTTCCATGAAGACTTTAAACTCACCAGATGCGCGAAGCCGCTCTGCTTGCTCATTCCAAACAGTTACCAAAGGCGGTAATTCTGAGCTAGCTAAACTTTGCCAATTTAATGATATATCTTCTATAGGTTGCCATGCCATAAGTCATTACTATTTGATAATCCTCTTAAATTTTACTTTATTTATTTCCACAATCAGTGTCAGCATTTCCACCACGATGTTCAGTTTTCACCCAACGCGATCGCTCCTTTTGCACACACATCTTTAAAGTTGTCACAATCATCACAGGAATCCAATGCACCATGTATAATGAACCTTGAATTGTTGCCCAAATCGAAGACCATCCTCTTAAATTTTGAAATTGGTAAAGTCCAGCAATAAAGGCAATTGTCAGAATGATGCTGAGTAGTGTCTGGAGTAGAAACAAAACTGGGTGATGGCTATAAAATATTGTCCAAACTAAATCGGGTATTAGTCCAATTGGTAGAAGAAATTGCAAGAAAAAAAACAATAATAAATCAATTTCTTTCGCAAAACCTAAAGTAAGAATTTGCGGAAAATAATCTAGATAACGCTGATAGCCACCTTCAGCCCAACGACAGCGTTGATGCCAAAGTTTTGACCAAGTAGTTACACCTTCTTCTTGAATTGATGGAACTGTAACAAACTCAATTTCTGCACCTGCTAAATAGAGTTTGAAGCAAAGATCCAAATCATCGGTGACAGTGTTCTCATTCCAACCTTGACACTTTTCTAACAATTCCCGACGAACTAACATCCCATTACCCCGCAGTTCAGACATTCCACCAATAGCAATGCGATGGGTTTGTAGAAAGCTATCACAGCACATTTCCATCTGCTGGCAACGGGTTAAGAAATTGGTATTAGCATTAGAAATCGCTTTTCGTACTTGCACTGCACCGATCGCTTGCTTCTGAAACAGAGGTACTGTTTGCCGGAGAAAATTAGCAGGTAACTGAGCATCTGCATCGCAGACTAAGATAATCTCCCCTTGGGTAAAGGGAAACACCGCATTCAACGCACCTGATTTACCACCCTTTGATTCCCGTCGATGAACTTGTAAAGATGGAAATTGAGTTTGTAATTCTTCCAAAACTTGGGGGGTTTTATCGGTACTCCCATCATCAACAACCCAGATATCTAGGGAATCGCTGGGATAATTCAATTGGCATAGGCTGTAAACTAGATTAGCCAAGACTGGACTTTCATTTTTAGCCGGAACTAAAATCGAGACTGGCGGTAAATAAATTTCACTTTCCATCACCGCCGCTGCTGGTTTTGCTAGCAGCATCCGTAACGTTTGCACAGTCAGGATTGCCGTTAATCCCAGCATCAACCATTGTGTTTCTGGTAGCCAGTGCAGCAAACTCACGCTACCCCAAACTAATAAAACTACTATGGTTGCTTTGAGACGGCGATGAAAGCTAATATTTTTACTGGGCTGATAGGTACTTCTTCCCACTTTATTTGCTATATACTTTCAGTTCGTTGCTTAGTCCTGCGACGTAATAATAGCATCGTCACTGCTCCCAACAGGAAACCGGCCACCCCTGCCGCGACTGCTAGAATTCGCCCCAATTGTTGAGCAGCATTTAGCACTGGGTTATTCAACAGATTTGAGGAAAAATGCAGCGATTGAATCGTCCATTTATCTTGGAGTTTTTGTAGCACCGCTGTCCATCGCAACGCCATATCAGCCGCTTTGCCATCTTTGAAAGAAAAAGATGCGTAGGCGTAGCCCGTCGTAGACATCGCTTCTCCAGAGGCAACATCGATTTCTGGAGTGAGAAATGTTCTAAGACTATCTCCCTTTAGTTGCATTTTGATATCTTTTATGGAACTGGAAAACTGCTGATTCCAGTACTTTTCAAACTCAGGAACTGTGTTAAAAATCTGGTTATCAATTGTTGTAATTGTGAAATTTGGGTGCAAGTAAGGCTGTATTTTGGTAAAATCGCGAGTGTTAAGGGCTTGCAGGGCAATATCCCATGTGCGAATAATTGCATTTATCTCTTGTGAGTTGACATCTGCTAGAGCGGATTGGGGTAGATTCCAAATTACCAACACTAATAAAAAACTTTAAAGTAGCTGAGTGCATTTGTATATGCTTGCCCATCTCTGTTTCATCATCTAAAGAACCTGTAGATTGGGTGATACTTACCGATAATTGTTTTAATCTTAATACCCACATTTTGCCACTCCTGTTGACTAGGGCTGATTAAAAGAATTTTTACAAAGATGTTTCAACTACGCTCAACAACCAGGCAGGAGGCAGTGTTTCGGTTACGCTCAACAACCAGGCAGAAGCTTTCTGCAGATACCCACCGCAAATCTGGTACACTATCTTTTAGTTGGCGCTGTCGCAAAATCTCAACTCCCGCGACTGTCGCCACTCTATAAATTTTTTCCATCATATACACAAGCTTTAATTTAATAGGGTGCGTTATGGAATTTATTCCTAACTCACCGAAAATCTCTTAGGGTGTGTTATCACGTCAGCGTAACGCACCCTACAATAATGAGATTATTGAGTTAGGAGGCTGAGAAATCTAAACTTTGCCGAAAAGAGAGCAGCAGCTCATTCAATACAGCCATGTCAATTAAAAATGCATCATGTCCGTGGGTTGACTTTAGCCACACAAGTTGAGCAT
>NZ_JADEXF010000248.1 GCF_015207245.1 Nostoc cf. edaphicum LEGE 07299 | reverse complement strand
GTTCGTTATGAATTAAAGCCGTTGGTGGAAGTTGGACATCCCCGAATTGATGTGTTGGGTAATTTGTCTGGAATTTTCCGAGATAGTTTTGTCAATATCATCGAATTGTTGGATGATTTATTTCAACGGGCGGCTGATGCTGATGAACGCGAAGATCAGAATTTTATCAAAAGACACGCTTTGGCTTTGAAAGCCCAAGGTGTGGAAAATGCATCAGCGAGATTGTTTTCTAATCCGGCGGGTGATTTTGGTTCTTTGGTGAATGATAGAGTGGTTGATGGTAACTGGGAATCTGGTGAGGAGTTAGGCAATACTTGGCAAAGTCGCAACGTGTTTAGCTACGGCAGAGAAGATAAAGGTCAAGCTAGACCGGAAATTTTGAATACATTGTTAAAAACTAGCGATCGCATTGTTCAAGAAATCGATTCGGTAGAATATGGTTTAACTGATATTCAAGAATATTACGCCAATACCGGCGGTTTGAAAAAGGCAGCAGAAAAACAAAGCGGTAAGAAGGTTACAACCAGCTTTGTGGAAAGTTTCTCGAAGGATACTACACCGCGCAATTTGGATGATTTGCTGCGAATGGAGTATCGCACCAAGTTGGTAAATCCCAAATGGGCGCAAGCGATGGCAAATCAAGGTTCTGGTGGTGCGTTTGAAATTTCTCAACGGATGACAGCGTTGATTGGTTGGGGTGGTACTGCCAATTTTACCGATGATTGGGTTTATGACCAAGCGGCTGATACTTATGCTTTAGATGCAGAGATGGCGGATAAATTACGCAAGGCAAATCCTGAAGCTTTCCGCAATATTTTAGGAAGAATGTTGGAGGCGCATGGGCGGGGTTTCTGGGAAGCTGATGCTGATAAGTTGGATAAGTTGCGGCAATTATATGAGTTGACAGATGAAGAGTTGGAGGGAGTGACGGTTTAAAAAGTATAGGAATTCGATTTGATTTGGAGAAATTATTTGCGTAGGAAGGCAATAGGCAATAGGCAAGAAGCCTCTTTGAGTTACACTGAATTTTTTCAAAAACCAAATACTAGTCCTATAGATGCGTTAAAAGTTCAAATAAAGACACTAAGGATTAATAAAAATTATGGAAAATTCTTTTACTGCTGTATATGAAAAGATAGATGATTGGTATATCGGCTACGTCCAGGAGTTACCTGGTGCTAATGTCCAAGAGAGAACTCTGGAAGAAGCTAGAGAAAGCCTACGGGAAGCTATAGAGTTAATTTTAATATCAAATCGGGAACTCGCAGAGCAACAAATTTCTGGTAAAGATGTCGTTCGTGAACAGATTACTGTCAAATTATAGTGAAAAGACGTGAATTGATTCGCCATTTGGAAAAGAACGGCTGTTTGTTTCTTCGAGAGGGTGGAAGGCATACGATTTATTACAATCCATCAAACAATAGAACCTCGGCAGTTCCAAGACATACTGAGATTGTTGAGATTCTAGCTATCAAGATTTGCAAAGATTTGGAAATTTCCCCACCCTAGTACAGTAAGAGACTAAGATCCCCGACTTCTCAAAGAAGTGGGGGATCTTATTGTTCACAACTGATTTAGGACTGCTATAGAACCCATTTGAGATCTATACAGGAGGGCAATCGAATTTGGCTGAACTACGAGCTAAGTTACAAATTTTATAGATTGATCGTCAGGATTTTTTTCTTGCTTTTTTTGTCGCTCAACACGACTGTATTGTAGGGTAATGTATCCGTTAAGAGCGGAATTGGCAGCCTAAAACTGGGGCTTTTATGATCGAGTTCGCCTAAATCAATGCTTTTCGTTATATCGCCATCTGTTGCAAGATTTGCGGTAAGTTCGCCTTTATAATCTTCAATTAAAAAGTCTCTAAAGAAAACGACTTCCCCACCCTCAGGATCTATACCAAGGATGACCGTACCGCTGAAAGTTGCGCCTTTTCGTTCTTCATCAACCGTTGCCATTGTGATTTCCGAGGGGTCTTGACCGGACATATCTGCCATAAACTTTTTCCTGGGCGAATTCTCAACAATTGAAAATGATTTTACAAGAGCGCTATGGGCGATCGCAAAACTCTCAGGACGTATTTCTGCATCGGTCTTGCAAATGTATAGCCAAGTTACTTCTGGTTATACGCCTAATTGGAAGATTGAGTAGGGATGAGTAGGGGCCCAAAGCGATCACGAAGCGTTGCTGCAAAGCAGATCGCATCGCAGAAACCTGATAGAGGGGAGACGTTGAGAAGTTTCCGGATAACTTGATCCGACCTTGCTTGCCTCGGCAGTAGAGTGCCCTTATCTGTGAACTGACAGGTTTATGGAGTCCAAGGATATATAGAACCCATTTGATATCTATGCCTGAGCTAACCGCTTAAGCATGAGTCTGATAAAACATAGATTGAGCTTGGCAGTCGCATGAGGCAATGTTCGCTCAAAGTTCTTGACCAAACTCTTACATCGTTCCATCCAAGCATTTGAACGTTCTCTTCCCCCAACGAGTTGCAACCGGGACAAACCCCGTTTTACCAAGGGCATCTTTTTCTGCTTTCGTGGGTTTGGGTGCCAGTTGGAATCTGAGCTTGGTCATAATCTGAGGATAAAGTGTTTGCAGGGCGGCTGTGATCTTCTCTGGATGGTAGCCGTGGTCAAGCAGAATCGTAATCTTTGGAATATTCATAGGCTTGGCACGAAAGTAATCCAAGTTCTGGCTCAATAGTTCAATCAAGCCAAGGTCATCACTCACACTGGCTCTAGTGCAGTGGGTGAAGAAGACTTGTGTGTACACCGTAGCCTTGGAAGGGGAGGGTTAGGTGGGGTAATACAGATGTGCTACACTACGAATTTCTGTACTCCACACAATTGCAAACTAATAACTCAAGTTGCTAGTTATATATTGGTATTTTGAATAATTTATTTTTGCAAGTCCCTTAAAAACACATCACAATTCTAATTCTGGAAAATATGCTGAGGCTTAATAGTACCAATTCAAAGTACTATTTAATTCTAGTAATTATACTGTGTATTATGCTTAAGCCTCTGTCATCTGTTTTAGTTGCTGCTACCATTCTAGTTGCATCAATCAATAACCCCAGTGATACTTTAGCTCGAACTTGTGCCTCTAAGTGTGGGTCGCATCCAATTCAGTTTACACCTGGGCAACACATCCGGGTTGAAGTTATAAATAGCACACCTAACATGATTAAAATTCAAAAACCCTCTGGGACTGATGCAATATCCTTGAATCCAGGGCAGAAATTAAATTTAGGACAAATAGAAGGTACTGAGCCAAATACATCTCTGATATTTTGGAGCGAAACAGGTTTATCACTACAAGCGATTGTCTCCAAACTTAACTTTGGCACATTGCGATTAGAACTCCGTCCGACTTGGCGCTCTCCGGGCGATCGCTCGTTATATATTATGGATGATGGTAGGATAAACGTGTTTTAGATAGCAAATAATGTTATTAGTTATGAGTTAAGAAACAACTGTCAATTCAATACTCATAACTGAAAACTCCTAACTTTTATTGTGCTAGATCGACCTGTATCTGAACTCTCAAAGCCTCGCCAACGCTTACCCGATCAGCGCTGGCAGATTTATCCGCAAAAACCAGAATTTGCCCAAAATCTGGCAGCTTTGACAAATCTTTCACCGATTGTCAGCCAGCTGTTGATTAATCGGGGTATGGAAACACCAGAACAGGTACAAGCATTTTTAGATCCAGAGTCTTTAATTTTGCCTTCGCCCTTAGAAGATTTCCCAGATTTGGCAATTAGTTTGGAGTTGTTGGAAAATGCGATCGCTTCTCAAACAAAAATTGCGATTTGTGGTGATTATGATGCTGATGGGATGACCAGCACTGCTCTACTTTTGCGTAGTCTCCACACTTTAGGCGCACAAGTAGATTATGCTATCCCCAGCCGGATGCATGAAGGCTACGGTATTAATAAACGCATAGTTGAAGAATTTCACAGCGAAGGTGTGGGATTAATTCTGACTGTAGATAATGGTATCTCTGCATTTGAACCAGTTGCTAGAGCTAGAGAACTTGGTCTTGCAGTAATTATCACCGATCATCATGATATCCCCCAAAAATTACCGCCAGCTAACGCTATTCTCAACCCCAAACTAATAGCTGAATCCTCACCTTATCGGGGTGTTGCTGGTGTTGGTGTTGCTTACATCTTGGCAGTTTCTCTAGCACAACAGCTAGGGCAGACTAAGGGCTTGATCCAGCCGATGCTAGCACTGTTTACACTGGGAACGATCGCAGATTTAGCACCCCTAACTGGTGTGAATCGTCGCTGGGTAAAACGTGGTTTACAACATTTACCCAAATCAAATTTAGCTGGGGTGCAAGCGTTAATTCAGGTAGGTGGTGTCCAGGCGAGGGGAGATGAGGGAGCAAGGGGAGCAGAGGAGCAGGGGAGCAGGGGAGCAGAGGAGAAAATTTTTAATACTCCGACTTCGCTCAGTACAAGTCCAAAATCCAAAATCCAAAATCCAAAATCGCTCAAGCCTGAAGATATTGGGTTTCGCTTGGGGCCGCGAATTAATGCTATTGGTCGAATTGGTAATCCCCAAACTGTTATTGAATTGCTGACTACAGATGATATGGGGGTGGCGCTAGAAAGAGCAATGCAGTGCGAACAAATCAACGCCTCTCGCCAGGAGATGTGTCAGCAAATTGAACAAGAAGCGATCGCTTATGTAGAGACAGAATTTGTTGCATCTCTACATAAAGACCGTGTATTAATTGTTGTTCAACCCAATTGGCATCACGGCGTTATTGGCATTGTCGCCTCCCGCTTGGTAGAACGTTACGGCGTTCCCGTGTTCATCGGTACTTATGAAGATGAGGAACATATACGCGGTTCTGCACGCTCAATTCCAGAGTTTCATGTATTTGAAGCTTTGGAATATTGTCACGATTTATTAGGGAAATTTGGTGGACACAAAGCAGCCGGGGGATTCTCTTTACCAGCAGAAAATTTACAGGTGTTGCGATCGCGTTTGATTGAGTTTGCTAATCAGTGTCTTGAACCCCAACATCTCAAACCTCTGCTCAAAATTGATGCGGAAGTCAACCTCAATCATCTCAATCAGCAGCTTTATCAACAGATTAATGCTCTACATCCCTGCGGTATGGACAACCCCGATCCAGTTTTCTGGACACCTAATGTCCAAGTGATTGAGCAAAAAATTGTTGGTAAGGGTCACATCAAACTGACAATTGCCCAAACTATTGATAATCAGGAGTATAAAATAAAAGCGATCGCTTGGCGTTGGGGCGACTACTTCCGCTTACCACCGCGTGTGGATGTCGCTTACAAACTGCGAGAAAATTACTTTAACGGTAACACCAGTATCGAATTAGAGTTAATCGGAGTCAGATTGCCAATTCAGATTCAACAATTTTTTGCTTCGCCACCTATCCAGTCAAGCACCACCTTTGAGTGTAACCAGCGACAATATACTTGTGGTTTCTATAAAAATGGTATTAAAGCAGAATTAAGAATTAGAAATTCTGAAGGCAAAGTCTTAGCCATACAGCCAGGACATATAATCGGTTTACTGGGCACTAATCGTCAAAATGCCAAAGAAGTTGATATCTCTCAGCCACAGTATGACAGTATTATCCAAGCTGCCCTTCAGGCGTTATCAGTACTGAGTGCTGAGTTATGAGTTATGAATTTTTAATTAACTTCTCACTCTTAACTGTTAACTCCTTAGTCAGCACTCAGCACTCTTATAGGTTGCCGTTGCGAAATGCCAGCAAAAAGATTACCACTGGCCCAGCAATTACAATTAGCGCCACGGACAGCAATTGGAAAATAACTTCCCAATTGATACTGGTAAAAGCGTTAAACAAAGCGTCAAACATTTTTCCTTTTCTCCTTCCAATAGTCTTAAAAAATTCAATAACTTAAATTAGAAAACCCGAAATCGATCATATCCGGCTATGGCCTGTTAGATTTAATTTACTTAACAAAATTATAAGAAAAGATATAAAAACGTAAAATATAAGGGATTGGGATCAGGGGAGAGGTGACAGGGAATCATCTGTCCCCTATTCCCTGTCCCCTATTCCCTGTCCCCTATTC
>NZ_JADEXF010000247.1 GCF_015207245.1 Nostoc cf. edaphicum LEGE 07299 | reverse complement strand
ATCTTGCGGATTACCTGTGACTTCACCCACAATCTCTTGAATTTTTCCTTCAATATTTTTTGCAGTCGCTTCTATTCTCTTTTCGGCACTCATGGTCTTTATCTCCAGCTTGTAGTTGATTCAGGGAAATCCAAAAATAAGTTACTACTACTTGCAAAGTGGGTTGAAAAGCCCGATCGTTTCACAGGACAGTTAAGACGCTCATCCTACAAGTAATAAAATATTTGAGTTATTTTATTACTTGAAAGTCCCTAAGCTATTAAATAATTTAACATCTGTGTATTGTTTTTTACTTCCATCAACCGAGAGAATATTCTGGTAAATTATATTATCTTAAGATAGATGCCGATCGGTGTTGTAGCAGATAATATAAAATATGAAAATCTGATAAATAAAATTTATATATATTAAAAAAATAACTTTATTTGCAAATAAATGAACTATAAATTAAAACAAAATTTAAATAAAAGGAAAATAAAGGAGTGCCAAGAAAAAGTCAAAAAAATGTCTGGAAGAATGAGATTAATGACATCATTCGAGGTGCTTGTGGAGGTTTTTTGTTTGGCATACCCTTGCTGTACACAATGGAGGTTTGGTGGATTGGATCGCTAGCAAAAACACAATTTATCATGATGGCGATCGCATTAATGTTTATTGTGGTTTACTTGCTCAATCAGATAGAAGGCTTTCGGAAACGCAGATATCGCTGGCTCGCTCATCAAGCCGTAATGGATACCGTAGAAGCGATCGCGATCGGTATAGCTTGTTCTACCTTTGTGCTATTACTATTGCAAGAATTGACACCAGAAACCTCCCTAAAGGAATCTTTAGGTAAAATCATCTTTGAAAGTGTGCCCTTCGCTCTTGGTGTAGCATTAGCGAATCAGTTGTTGGGAGATACTGAAAACAGCAATGGAAAAGGACAAGGAAGCGATCGGGAAAATAACACAACCAAGAACAAAGGTGATGGGTTACACGCCACCTTTACTGATGTGGGTGGAACCCTGATTGGTGCAACCATAATTGCATTTAACATTGCTCCCACAGATGAAATTTCTATGCTTGCAGCCGCAACCTCTCCACCTTGGGAGTTGGCAATGATCGCCGCATCTTTGCTGATTTCTTATGGCATTGTATTTGAGGCAGGCTTTTCTAACCAGCAAAAACGTAAAGAGCAAAAGGGAATTTTTCAACGACCATCGAGCGAAACCATTATGTCCTACCTAGTATCATTGCTAGCAGGTGCTTTTATGCTGTGGTTCTTTCAAAAATTAACTTTTAGCGACCCCTGGACAATGTGGTTAGATCACACATTGGTACTGGGTTTACCCGCAACTATTGGTGGTGCAGCCGGAAGGTTAGCAATATGACTGAAACAGAACAACAACCAAAGCGCTCAATAGCTGAGTGGATAACATTCAGCATTGCCTCATTCATCCTAGCAATCATTGTGAGTCTAGTAGGCTACACTTGGCTGAACGAAAAAAATCAACCTCCGATCCTTTCGGTTACTAAAAAACAAACAATTCGAGAAATTAATGGCCAGTTTTATGTTCCTTTTGAAGTTGTGAATAGTGGAGGAGATACAGCTGAGTCAGTTCAGATTATGGCTGAGTTAATGATTGACGGCAAAGTTACAGAAACAGGAGAGCAACAGATTGACTTTTTATCTAGTGGGGAAAGCGAAGAAGGCGCATTTATATTCAGCCATAACCCGCGCCAAGGTCAGTTAAATATACGTGTTGGTAGCTATAAATTGCCATAGGGGACTGACAAATAAAAAAATACCCTACAATATTGTACACCGTAGCCAATACATACGGGGAGAGTTAGCGTGGGGTATTTCTTTACTTGACGTAACCTCTGTCTCCGACACGCTGTTCGCGTTCGTAGAGAAGTTGAAACCTACTGTATGAGTCCAATATTTTATTGCTTGCCCATATTTTCAACACGATAGCGCCCGCATTCTGATAACCTTGAAGAAAGTCGCCGAGTATTATTTTTAGGCATCTTTGTAAGCATCTTCCTCACCTACGGAATTTGGATCGGTGGGAGCATTCCTGCAAGCATTATCAAACTTCCTGACCAAGGATTAAACTGGTACTACTGGAAGCTTCCCCAACCAACCTTTTGGAGTCGAGCAACGGCTTGGGGTATGTACCTTGGGCATCAGTTTAGCATCTGGGCGTGTATCTTGTGGGCGCAGCGATCGCAGTTGAAATACAAATCAGCGTTGCATCCAATAAATTACCTCATGCTTGCCATTAATGGTGTATTCATCGCTTTACACTTTCTCCAAACATATATTTGGTACGATGCTCTAGCTCAAGATACTTCAATTTGGGCTTCTCAAGGTGCAGTTGTACTCTTACTAGTGTTCGTACTGATTTTAGAAACACCTCGACGCGGTTTATTTTTTGGCAATTCTGTTCCCTTCCATCAACAGTTTTTGCAAATTATCAAACTGTATCACGGCTATTTTTTCTCCTTTGCCGCTATCTACACCTTTTGGTATCACCCAATGGAAGCGACTTGGGGGCACTTGATTGGTTTTCTCTATATGTTCTTGCTTTTGCTCCAATCTTCCTTGATTTTTAACCGCACCCATGTAGACCGTTGGTGGACATTTACTTTGGAGGCTTCCGTGCTTTTACATAGTGTAATCGTGTCATTAATACTAGGGCAAAGCAAGTGACCCACATTTCTCTTTGGTTTTTTTGGCATTTTGGTACTTACTCAGCTTCACGGTTTACCTGTGGGTATCTGGACTAAACGTACTATCTACGGAGCCTTTTTAGTGAGTGTCCTGGCCGTTTATGCACTGACTGAACGCGGCTTGGGCAGAATTTACGAAGTAACCTATATTCCTCTGATTGAGTTTGGATTAGTTGGTGCAATTTACTTAATCTTCCTACTCATCTTATGGACAATTTCTCGTTTACCAGTCAAGACGTAAGTAAATGATTAGGACTTACGCACACTCTACGATTCTTGGCTTCTTGGCGTCTTCTCTACGAGACGCTACGCGTTCGCTCTTGGCGTCTTGTAGAGAAGGCGGTTCGATAAATTAAGTTTTTTGGCAATTTTCGCCTAAGTCCTAATACCCCCAAGCCCACCCCGCCAAAGCTGTGCTTTAGCTCATAATTCCTCTTTTCTCTGTGTTCTCTGTGCCTCTGTGGTTCATTGAAGGAGGCAGAAGGCAGGGAACTTTCTAGCAAGGGGGATAATAAATTCAAATTTGGACAAAGGGTACGAACCGACGCTCTAGTTTTGGTGAGCAGCATGAAGTTAGACAACTGCTAAATTATTCAAGCTGCCTTTGTAGCCACTAATCTCAATCACAGCATCCGTGAGGGCAGAGAATCCATTAGTGTTATCGTTGAGTGCCAGAAAAATCTGCCCCTTATTGCCTGTACCAAGGGTAAAAGTTGCCGCACCTCTAGCTACAAAAGCAGTTGTAGTCAATATCTGTTGTACATCGAAAAGATTTAGACTTGCAACAGTGCCAAGTTGAACTAAATTAGCAGCGCTAACTGCATACAGCCCATCAATTTTATCTTGAGAAATGTTCAAGTCAGTTATTCGATCAAAGCCAGACAACAGCGAATCACTCAGACTACTGAACACAAATTTATCAGCGCTACAACCGCCTGTGAGGATATCACGCCCAGCGCCACCATTGAGGATGTCATTACCATTACCACCAACTAGTTTGTCATTTCCTGCTAAACCAAAGAGTTGATCGTTGCCGCTTTTGCCGGAAATTTGATCGTTACCAGCCCCACCACTGAGTTGATCTGCACCCTTACCGCTGTTTAAAGTAATCTTTGGCACATTTCCGTTTGTGGTAGTTTTGCTGATTAATTGACCATTGGTATCATACAGATAAGTGGCAACTGCATCAGTAATGCCATCACTGTTGTTGTCAATATCTGCGGAAATTAGTTTGCTATTGCGATCGTAGTTGAAAGTGGTAATCTCATCAGGGATGCCATCATTATTTTTGTCAGCTACCTGTGCAGTCTGTTTGCCGTTAGCGTCGTAACTATAAGCGGTGACTTCATCAAATATGCCATCATCATTATTGTCAATTTTTTGTGATGTCAGGTTGCTGTTAAAATCGTAGCTGTAGATGCCAACAGCATCAATTACACCATCATTGTTGAAGTCATAGTTGGCGGATGCGCGTTCATAAGTAGAGGTTTCGTCATAATCAACTTTGCCGTTGCCGTAGCCTAAGTATGTCCTGTTGCCCTTGGCATCATAAGTAGAGATTTCCACATACTCCGGTATGCCGTCTGCTTGGTAGTCACGGCTAAAGTATGTCTGGTTGCCCTTAGCATCATAAGTAGAGGTTTGGACATAATCAACTTTGCCGTCTCCTTGGTAGTCTGCCTTTAAGGATATAAACTTGCCATTGGCATCATAAGTATAGGTTTCGACATAATCAACTTTGCCGTCTCCGTTGTCGTCACGGCTCTGGGATGTCTGGTTGCCCTTGGCATCATAAGTAGAGGTTTCGACTCTATCAACTTTGCCGTCGCTGTTGTTGTAATAGCTTATGGATGTCCGGTTGCCCTTGGCATCATAAGTAGAGGTTTGGACATAATCCAGTATGCCGTCTCCATTGTCGTCACGGCTCTGGGATGTCTGGTTGCCCTTGATATCATAAGTAAAGGTTTCGACATAATCCAGTCTGCCGTCCCTGTTGTTGTTACGGGTTTCAGATGTCCTGTTGCCCTTGGCATCATAAGTATAGCTGTAGACATAATCTGGTATGCCGTCGCCGTTGTAGTCACGGCTATCGGATGTCTGGTTGCCCTTGGCATCATAAGTAAAGGTTTCGACAGAATCAACTTTACCGTCGGCCTTTTCGTCATAGCTCACTGATGTCTGGTTGCCCTTGGCATCATAAGTAAAGGTTTCGACAGAATCAACTTTGCCGTCGCCGTTGCCGTCATAGCTCACTGATGTCCGGTTGCCCTTGGCATCATAAGTATAGGTTTCGACATAATTCGGTATGCCGTCGCCGTTGCTGTCAGAGCTAACTGATGTCTTGTTGCCCTTGGCATCATAAGTAGAGGTGGAGACAGAATCAACTTTGCCGTCGCCGTTGTCGTCACGGCTCTCGGATGTTCGGTTGCCCTTGGCATCATAAGTATAGCTGTAGACATAACTCGGTAAGCTGGGATCGGCATCTTTGACGTCACGGCTCTCGAATGTCAGGTTGCCCTTGGCATCATAAGTATAGCTGTAGACATTATCCGGTATGCCGTCGCCGTTGTAGTCATAGCTCACTGATGTCTGGTTACCTTTGGCATCATAAGTATAGGTGGAGACATAATCAATGCCGTTGACGTTGTTGCCATAGTTTGTGAATGTCCGATCGTAGCGGTAGGTAATAACTGAGTCTATTGTCCCATCACCGTTGTTGTCTGTCCTCTCAGATATCACTTTGCCATCGATATCGTAAGTGTAAGTTGTAGTTGAGGTCATAAATTGGTCTTGTGTTCCTTATCTGTTTGATTCCAGTTATGTACTGCTAAGTATTTTCTTCAAATCGCTATGTTCTGCAAAATCTTTTATACTTATGATAGATTGTTAGATGTCTTTTTGCTGCATCAGCTATGAAAATGACTAAGTAGGTCGGCGCAATTAAAGCTAACTGGCTAAGGCTGTCATTTGTCCTTTGTCATTGGTCATTAGCAAGAGTTTTAAGCCTATTTATGTTTCGTAACATACTTTGTTTTTTTTGCGCCAACTTACTTATAAGTTTTTGAGTCAATCTTTTTAATCACATTAACGCCGTGTGCAACTTTCTCTTAAACCTAACCCTCAACCCCTTCCCTACTAGCGTTAGGGAGCAAGAATCAAAGCCTAAAATATTTACAGTCATTAGACATCTCCGAAAACGTTCAAAGCCTTGATGTGGCTAGGCTATAGTCCGTAAATGCAATCATCCTAAATTAGGTAGTCTGTACGAAAAAATAAGGCTTTAAGATATTTACTGTTGATAATTAGGCAAAAACATTTAGTTATATTCTTTAATTTTAACCTCATGACATAGCAGATATTTTTAATGGTAATATTAGCGCTCTAATTCGTAGTC
>NZ_JADEXF010000246.1 GCF_015207245.1 Nostoc cf. edaphicum LEGE 07299 | reverse complement strand
AATCAAAACCTGGCAACAAGTTACTAAAGTATGTAACTAATGTTGTTAGTATCGTACTAATTACTAGAGAAACTAAAAGTAAAAATCCAATTCCGATCACCATTGCAAAGGACAAAACGCGGAGGCGAATCATATTATTTATGCCACGTCCAGGTTTGGGTTTCACTTCCCAAATCGTGTTCATGGCATCTTGCAACTCAGTAAATAAGCCTGTAGCACCCACTAGTAGAACTACGACACTAATGATCGAAGCGATCGCTCCTGTCTTTGGTTGGTTAGCATTTTGGATGGCTGTTTCGAGAAACTTTGCGCCGTCTACCCCGACTAAACCTTGAATTTGTCCGACAATTTGACCTCTTGCCGCTTCCTCTCCAAATACTGCACCTGCGATCGCAATTACAATAATTAGCAATGGTGCAATGGAAAAAATCGTGTAATAAGCTAACGCCGCCGCTAACCGTGAGGCTTTATCCTCACTCCATTCTTTGAACGTCTCTTGTAATAACTTCCAAATTTCTTGCAAATTCATCCAATCAGTCTCCTTGTAGGGGATGTTGCTTAGTCCCTGATATATTGGATACTGATCTCCTGAGTTGCGACATCCTCCCAAGGGTGTTTGTGAAGCGTTCTTGGGGAGGAATTTAGAATTTTATCGTGACATAACAATGCGATGTCTACGGCGGGCGTAGCTGCGGCGCTAATTGGCGATAATAAAGATGCGCTGATATTAATATAGCAAAGTAATTTTTACCTAGAAGCAATGACACAGACCGCAGCAATTACTGAAGCGATTACCACTCTAGAGGATGCAGAAAATCGATTTGGTTTTGTCCGTGTTGAAAACGAGCAATTTTTCCCAGAGTGGTATGAGGGATTGTCTGAAATTACAGAAGCGGAAAAAGCTTCTGTAGATGTCGTGCGCCGCAGGTATCTTTATCACCGTGCCGGAGGTGATTTACTAGAAGGGACAGTCATATTGTTGTTGGTGTCACCAATACTTGCACTCTCTGGATTTTACGATCCTCCTTTCAGACTTAAGGCTGAATCATCCGTGGAACTCATGCTCAATGATGGCGAGGAGATACTGCGCGGACGGATTGATGTTTTAGTGTTACAAGATCGGTTGTGGGTGATGGTGTTGGAGTCGAAAAAAACCACACTCTCAGTTTGGTCGGCTGTACCGCAAGCTCTAGCTTATATGATGGCTAACCCCAATCCCAGTAAACCTGTGTTTGGGATGGTGACGAATGGAGACGATATTTTATTTGTCAAAGTGACGCAAACAAATATACCACAGTACGATTTGTCAAGAGTTTTTGCTCCGTTTGCATCCGCGAGAGAACTGTACGCCGTTTTGCAAATTCTCAAGCGTATTGGTCAGTTAATTTCTCCTGCGTCTTAGAGGTTTTTGAAAAGCGAATGGAATTCGTGGCTATACAAACAAAGTTCGCTTCCGGGGACTAAGAAAAATCTGAAGCGCCTGCTCTGCTCTCGATTGAATATCTTAACAATCAAGAGCAGAGCATACGCATTTACGCTTTTAACCAATAGATAAAGTTGAGTTGGGGGATGCCTACTTAGATGTAACGGCTAAACCAATGAAGTTACCTTTAGGTACAGTGGCGATTTTAGTTGCAGTGCCAGTAGATAGGTTAATAGTGTAAAGAACTGAACCAGACAGTGCATAGCCAGTATTTTTGCCTTGTGCATTTGTAAAGATGTCGAACCCGCTTATCGGTGCAAAGTTAGCACCAAGCTTGCCAATCGTTCTGAGAGTGCCATCATTAGGTGGGTTTTGCAGTACTAACACGTCAAGATCGTAATCAATACCAAAAAGTTGAGTTGATGTGGCTCTAGCAACCGAATTTATGTAAGCGACAGCGGTAATGTTGGGGTCAACTTTGGCGTTGACATCATCAGTAGCATACGCTAGGGTTTTATCGGCAGTGACTGCACCAGTATCTACATTAGTACGGAAATTTTGATCATTGCTACCTACTATCCGTAAGCGGTCTGGTACAGGATTAAAGTCAAACCCTGACTGAAATCCTCCATTAAAGCTGCTAGATAGTTTGCTCACAAAGGTCGCCTGACCAGTTATAGAGTTGATCGTGTATATGTTGTCAGTATCTGTGACACCATAAAGCAGACCGTTTGCTGGACGGAAGTCAATACCTTGTAAGTTGCCGTCAATTTCTTTAACCTTTATTACTTTGGCAAATCCACTCGGATCTATATTTACAAGAGTATTCTTTGAGGTTAAGCCAATGAATCTTAAAGTAGACCATTTGCCTGTAACATTAATTTGAAGGATATCAGCTAATTTAGTGATCCCAACGTCAGCTGAAATTTTGTTAGCACTCAAACCGAGACTTGCAGTGACTACAGTAACGACAAGGGCAATTTTTCGTGTGATAAAAGCTTTCATCCTACACTCCAAGATAAAATTTTCTGATTTTGATTCAGCAACGACCTATCCTTTACTAATAAGGATTAATGGTTAAAGCTTACTGATGACTATAGATTACACTGGAATTATTTTTGACAGGTTAAGACAAAATTAATTCTGTCAATAGTAGTTACCCTTGACCTGTCAAGAATACACTTAAATAAGAGTTTATTTAATGTTTTAGAGAAAAGATCCTACTTTTCCTACTTAACCCACTTTCAAGTATTAGGTTCAACCCGATACTGTGAAAGTTCCAAAATAGATGCGATCGCGCTACCATCTTCTCTAGTTTCCAGCAAAATATTGACTTTTAAATGTGATTCTGCTGAGGTGCTGGTTTTCATAAAGTTTGGACTCTGAACTCATTTATTAGAATCATAGCTTTAGCCTTGCTGTTCTAGCTGCTGGTAGGTAGCACGAACTATCTGCGTCAACCTTTAACAGATTTAAGCCATCATCCAAGAAAACTACTGCATTCTATCTATTGTGCGATATTGAATCGCTTCCGCTACATGATTGGTTTTTAGCTCATCTTCTCCTGCTAAATCTGCAATCGTTCGTGCTACTTTGAGAATGCGATCGCTTGCTCTTGCTGATAAACCTAATTTTCTTATTGCTGCTTCTAATAAATTGCGGCTAGCATCATCTAACTTGCACCATTTTTGGAGATGACTACTTTGCAAATGGGCATTGCAACGCAGATTTGCTTCTCCTTGGAAACGGGTAATTGCGCGATCGCTTGCTTGTTGAACCCGTTCGCGTACTGATATTGATGTTTCTCCCGTGGGTTGTTGGGTAATTTCTTCTGGTTTCAAGCGATTCACTGCAACTTGTAAATCAATTCGATCCATCAGCGGCCCAGAAAGTTTTGCCCAATATTGCTCGCGTTGGCGGGGAGAACAAGTACATTGTTGGATGGTATCGCCATAGTAGCCGCAAGGACAGGGATTGGTACTCGCCACCAAAGTAAACTGCGCGGGAAACATTACCGATAATTTGGTGCGGGAAATTGTCACATAGCCATCTTCTAGAGGTTGACGCAGAAATTCTAAAACATCTCGTTTAAACTCAGTAAGTTCATCAAGGAACAGCACGCCCCTGTGAGATAATGATATTTCTCCAGGACGAGGGAAGCTACCGCCACCCACAAGAGAAGGCCCGGATGCTGAGTGGTGGGGACTGCGAAAAGGGCGATCGCGTACTAATGAACCACGATTTTTCAATAAACCAGCCACCGAATGAATGCGAGTCACTTCTAAAGATTCGGCAAAGCTCAACGGTGGTAAAATTCCTGGTAAGCGTCTTGCTAGCATCGTCTTCCCACTACCAGGCGGCCCGACAAAAATGAGATTATGCCCACCAGCCGCAGCAATTTCTAAAGCACGACGCCCATGAGCTTGTCCTTTCACATCATGTAAATCTGTGCCAGGGTAGGATACTGTTGTTGTCTGTGTTGTACTATCTATCTGCACAGGTTTGTAACGCCCCGGATTATTTAAAAAATCCACCACCTCAGACAAATGCTTGCAGCCGTAAACAGCCAAATCTTCAACCACTGCCGCTTCTTGGGCATTATCAGCAGGGAGAACTAAACCTGCAATTCCCATCTTTTGGGCTGCTGCTGCGATCGGTAATACACCAGCCACCGGACGTAAACTGCCATCTAAAGAGACTTCGCCCAAAAAGAGATAATCCCCCAACAAATCAGCGCTAACTTGCTCAGAAGCCGCCAAAATTCCTACACTAATAGGCAAATCGAAACAGGGGCCTTCTTTGCGTAAATCTGCCGGAGTTAAATTAATGACTATTTTACGCATCGGAAAGGCAAAGCCAGTATTTTTCAAAGTTGCTTTGACTCTTTCTCTTGATTCTTGAATCGCTGAATCTGGAAGTCCCAAGACAACAATTCCCGGTAATCCCCCTGACACATCGACTTCCACGCCGACTTTGACGGCATCGATGCCCACAATTGATGCACTCCAGACTCTAGCAAGCATTGCTTATATAACGGTAAACCTTTAAAATCTCTAGCAGATGAGTTGGTAAATTGGCATTAGTGAAACCACATAGACGATTTTTTGGAATTAAGGCTAGTAGTCTGTCAATTTGAAATTGATGGGTAAGCAAGTTAGTAGTAAGGACTAAAGTCCTTATTTTCTAAGCACTAAAGTCCTTACTACAAACCCTTAAAATTACAAAGAAGTCTCTTACAGCAATTCAAGAGGTAAAATAACTATTGGAAAAATTATTAAGAATATCAAATATTATTGATAATTGCACTGAACGCATTGGTCGATTTACTAGTTGGCTGGTACTAGTAATGATCGTGCTTGGCGTGTGGAATGTCATCGGGCGATATCTTGGAAGAATTACCGGTAACAACTTCACCTCCAACGCCTACATAGAATCTCAATGGTATATTTTTGATTTAGTTTTCTTGTTGGGAGCAGCTTACACCCTCAAGCACAACGAACACGTGCGGGTTGATATTTTTTACAGTAATTGGCCACCCCGACGAAAAGCACTTGCAGACTTAGTAGGGACTATATTTTTCCTCATCCCATTTTGTATCATGACGATCGCTTTTTCTTGGGATGCGGTTGTGGCTTCATGGCTAATTAAGGAAGCCTCATCCGATCCTGGGGGATTGCCTCGTTACCCGATTAAAGCAATGATTATTGTCGGCTTTGTGCTGCTGATTTTCCAGGGAATTTCTCAGGCGATCAAAAACTTGGCAATTCTTCAAGGCAGGGAGGACAATCATGACACTGGCTTATGAATGGTTGGGGCCAGTGATGTTTGCTGGTGCTTTGGTGTTGCTGTCGCTGGGGTATCCGGTGGCTTTTTCATTGGGTGGTGTGGCAATTTTATTTGGAATATTGGGAATTAGCTTAGGTGTATTTGACCCAGTGTTTCTGACTGCCATGCCACAACGCATTTTTGGCATCATGGCAAACTATACCTTATTAGCTATCCCTTATTTCATCTTCATGGGGGCAATGTTAGAGAAATCGGGTATAGCAGAGAGACTCTTAGAAACGATGGGGATTTTGTTGGGACGCTTACGAGGCGGACTGGCTTTAGCTGTGATTTTGGTAGGGGCGCTGTTAGCAGCAACTACTGGGGTAGTAGCGGCGACTGTAGTGGCAATGGGTTTGATTTCTCTACCAATTATGCTCCGCTATGGTTACAACAAAGAATTAGCGACTGGTGTGATAGTTGCATCAGGAACATTGGGGCAAATTATCCCGCCGAGTGTGGTGTTGGTAGTGCTGGGCGACCAATTGGGTGTATCAGTGGGCGATTTGTTCATCGGTTCGGTGATTCCCGGTTTGATGATGGCTGGTGCATTTGCCCTACACGTTCTGATTGTGGCATTTTTGAAGCCAGATTTAGCACCGGCTTTACCTGCTGATGTCAGAAATATTGGTGGTAAAGCTTTGGGAAAGCGGATAATTCGGGTGATGATACCACCTTTGATACTAATTTTGTTGGTGCTGGGCAGTATATTTTTTGGCATTGCTACGCCAACAGAAGCGGGTGCAGTGGGTTGTGGTGGTGCGATCGCACTGGCGGCTGCTAATCGTAAACTTACCTTAGAATCTCTGCGTCAAGTTTGTGATGCTACTTTGCGAATCACCAGCATGGTAGTGTTGATCCTATTTGGC
>NZ_JADEXF010000245.1 GCF_015207245.1 Nostoc cf. edaphicum LEGE 07299 | reverse complement strand
CTCCTTCATTTCCCTCATCTTCCCATGCCCCATTCCCCATGCCCCATGCCCAATCTCCATTTTCTATGCCAAGTGCATCTTTAAAACGCTACGGGGTGCTTTACGGACTCTTGCTAAAACGGTTTCTTTGCCTAAACGCTGGCAAGCTTCATACCGATGGCAACCAGAAAAGCCATAATATTGTCCATCTACTTCTAGAACATCAATAGGTTCTTGCTGCCCAATCTCCGCAATCGATTCCATTAAGGCTTGTACTTTATTTGGATCGTTTGTACGGGGCAATGGCCGTTTTATCTGATTTAATGGAATTTCTTGGACTCTAACCATAAAGAGTTTATCCAACTAGTTCTGTTTTTTCTCCCTAAATAAATCATAGTCATTATGACTTCGTTTTGCAACTAATATTTAGGGCAAAATTGGTAATGGTATCATTGGAGCATTCATGCGACAAAAAAACCGCGCTACAAAGCAATTGGAAAATCGGCTCCAACGACTCATTAAGGGGCAGAAGACCCTCTCTACGAGAGATTACTCGCGATCGCAACTCTTGCAGACGCTACGCGAACGCTATCAGGTAGCCATGAAATTTTCGTTTTGGCGTTTTCCTCACACTGTGCTGACAACATTTTGTCTATTAGGACTGACTGCTGCATCAGGGCCTGAGAGCAACATCCAGGATATAGAACTTAAAATTGGAATTGTGCAGCGATTTGGCGCCGAAGCCACAGCCAAGCTGCAACTGGAACCGATGAAAGGCGATCGCTTAAAGCTAAAATTTCAAGCGGGCAATAAACAGCAAATCCTGTTTACGAAAAATCCTGTAAAGCTGGAAACAGTCATGCAAGCTTTACCCCAGCCAGCAGTCGAAGAAGTAGTAGTTTTGGGCACATACCGCACTTTTGAAACTGCGGAAGACAGTGCTAAAAAATGGCGTTCTCAGGGAATGGAAGTGGAAATAGCCCAGCCAGAACGCTGGCAGGTTTGGGCCAAACGAGATGTTTACAGCACCCCTTTACTGCGACGCTTGTTATTACAAAACATCCAAGCTTCTACCCAACAAAAAGTATATCTTGATACTAAAGTTTTGAAGCAAGTGCCGCGAGTGAGTTGGGTGGTGGATGGTAATCGCTATAGCCCGAATGACTTGGAAATTAGCACTGATAAAAACTTAATTCGGGTAAATAAAACCGAAAAACAAGAGTTTGCTCGTCTTTATGCCGGTCGAATGAATTTGCAACCAAATGCTTATGGCACATACACTCTGGTTAACCAAGTACCTTTAGAAATTTATTTGCGTGGGGTTGTACCTTACGAAATAGGAACAGATGCACCAAAAGCGGCGCTGGAAGCTCAGGCAATTCTCGCCCGGACTTATGCCTTGAGAAATTTACGTAGGTTTGCCGCAGATAACTATCAGTTGTGTGCTGATACTCACTGCCAAGTTTATTATGGGTTGAAGGGAGCAGCTGCCAAAACAGACCAAGCGATCGCCTCAACCAGGGGTAAAGTACTAACTTATAAAAATGAACTCGTAGACGCCCTATATTCTTCTACCACTGGTGGCGTCACCGCTTCCTTTAGCGATGTCTGGAATGGCGACGATCGTCCCTATTTGCGCCCTGTACTGGATGCTCCGACTAATTTTTGGAACTTGTCTAAGCAGAATTTAGCAGATGAAAAGAATTTTCAGAAATTTATTAATACGCAACAAGGATTTAATGAAAGCAAGTGGGATATGTTTCGTTGGCATAAAGAAACCCCTTTAAAGGATATTATCAAGGACTTGCAGAAATTTTTACAAGTGAAAAACAGTCCCCATGCCAAATTTAAGACAATTCAGGCTATGGCAGTAGTAGAGCGAAGCCAGAGTGGACGTATCCTTGAACTTGCAGTTAAAACCGATCGCAGCACCTTTATTTTGCACAAAGACGAAGTTCGCAGTGCTTTTGCAGCCCCTACAAGTACGCTTTTTTACATCCAACCCCTGAACAAAGGCAAATCGGAACTCTGGGGATATGCTTTTATTGGTGGTGGATTAGGACATGGAGTCGGCTTGAGTCAAACTGGCGCTCAGAATTTAGCGAAACTAGGTTGGTCAAGTCCAAAAATTCTCCAGTTTTACTATCCTGGTACTCAGATTCAAATTCTCAACAAAGAAATTAAGCTTTGAGCTATTGGCATTCAAGTTGCATCTGTGAGCTAAAAGTCGGGAGCTAAAAAGAGGCCAAAATTATAGAATAGATAGGAAACTCCCTACTAAAAAAATTAAGCAGGAACACAAGATTTACTGTGTTCCTGCTCATTATAAAATTAGACTTTTTATCAAAGTCGCTTTTAGAGGTAGACACGCTATTGCATTGCAAGGGTGTTAACTCTAGATATCCTGCTTCTATTTTGTCGAAATTAGTAACTCTTGCAAGAGGTTTATGTTTGAGTCGGTTAACTCTTAGTAAAGGTCTTCTTCTTTGTGAGTTTCGATTGTTACATCAGAGGTTGGGTAAGCAACACAAGTCAGTACATATCCCTTTTCTATTTGTTCATCATCTAAGAATGACTGATCGCCCTGATCGACAGTACCCTTGGTGATTTTACCTGCACAGGTCGAGCAAGCACCAGCGCGGCAAGAGTAGGGCAGGTCAAGACCAGCTTCTTCAGCAGCGTCTAGAATATAGACATCATCATCAACGTCAAGTGTTTGGTTTAGACCTTCAGCTTCGTTGACTAGTGTCACTTTATAAGTTGGCATTGAGTAATCCTCTCTTTTGCAAACGGCAGTATAAGTTATCTTAAGGCAAAGGTCACGGCAGTTCTGTGGAATTAGCCGCTGGTTTAAATTTGCTTCAATTCTGATACTACGAGAAAAATTAAACGATATAACTGGAAATTGAACCCGATTAGTAATGAAATTTAGTTACTTAATCCTGATAAGTTTTATTTATATTATTTTCTACCCTAGTCAGGTTGTGATTAGAAAAAATTATATGTTCGAAAAGTAAACATGAGTAAGGTTAATGTTACTGATATTGTGTAAAACTTACGTAGAAGAGATTCCCTAACTCCTTTAAAAAATAGGGCTGTTTCATTTTCTAATCTGATTTAAATGCGCTCGTTATAGAAAAAAACATAACAGTACAGTAAAGATGTAATTTTTCTTTTGCCATTTTTTTTTGTTCATTATATTGACAAATTTCTGACATTATAGATTAAAAAAGGCTTTTCCTTTTAAAGTCTTCCTTTTTGAGTACACGTAATTCTATCTAGCTGCAAATAAAGTCTTATTTATCCTTGAGGGGGTAGGACGAATGTTGTAGAGTCTAGACTGGTGAACCCCATACAGAGAGAATCTCACCACTAGAAGCGTGGAAAGATTAAAAACAGAACTAATGAGGATCATGTATAATTCAGAAGCAGCTTTGGAAAAAGCAAGAGTGCGTGTAGGTTTGGTAGGTACTGGGTATGCGGCAAAGTTTCGGGCTGAGGCATTGCTCCATGATGAGCGATCGCATATAGTCGCAGTTGTTGGTCATACAAGAGAAAAAACCGAAACCTTTGCCAGAGAGTACCAGATTGAAATCTTGAGTACTTGGCAAGAGCTGGTAGAACGTGAAGATATAGACCTAGTAGCGATCTCCACTATTAATCGAGATCATGGTGCGATCGCTCGTGCAGCACTTACCAACGGCAAACATATAATTGTAGAGTACCCTCTTTCGTTGGATGTATTTGAAGCTGAGGAACTGATTGCCTTAGCCAAAGCACAACAAAAACTCCTGCACGTTGAACATCTGGAACTTTTGGGTGGTTTGCATCAAGCTTTGAAGAAAAACTTAGACAGAATTGGTGAGGTGTTTTATGTTCGCTACAGCACCATCAATCCTCAAAATCCTGCACCCCGCAAATGGACTTATAACCACGAGTTTTTTGGCTTTCCCTTAATGGGGGCATTGTCTCGGCTACATCGCCTCATCGATTTATTTGGTACAGTATTTACTGTTAACTGTCACCAGCGATATTGGGAAATAGAACCGGAATACTACCGAACCTGTTTCTGCACTAGTGAACTGTCCTTTAACAGTGGACTTTTAGCCCAAGTAGTGTATGGCAAAGGCGAAAGTATTTGGCAATCAGAACGCAAGTTTGAAGTTCACGGTGAAAAAGGTGGTTTAATTTTTGATGGCGACACCGGAATATTCGTCCAGCCAGGGGAAACAACATCTATAGAGGTTGGCCCTCGACGGGGTTTGTTCGTCAAAGACACGAGTATGGTGTTAGACCATCTTTTTGAGGGCACTCCTTTGTACGTTACCCCAGAGGAAAGCTTGTATACCCTAAAGGTTGCTGATACTGCACAAAGAGCTGCACAGACAGGGTTAACTATGTTTATGAAAGATACTTTAGATAAAAGTTAATGAAAACTGAACTAATTGTTATTTTATCCCAACGAGAAATAGAGAAAATGCGTCAAGCTGGGCGTTTAGCAGCTAAACTTCTCCAGCATCTAGAACCCTTTGTGAAACCAGGGGTTAGCACTCTTGAACTAAATGATGAAGCCGAACGTTGGACGCAAGCGCATGGAGCAAAAAGCGCACCCCTTGGCTATAAGGGTTATCCTAAATCGATTTGCACTAGTGTAAATGAGGTAATTTGTCACGGCATTCCCAACGCCAAGCAAATTCTTAAGGAAGGTGACATTATTAATATTGATGTAACGCCGATTGTTGAGGGTTATCACGGCGATACATCGAAGACATTCTTTGTTGGTACTCCTTCCCCAAAAACAAGGAAGCTGGTAGAGGTGACAGAAGAGTGTCTCCGTCTAGGTATTGCTGAAGTTAAACCTGGGGCACGCATTGGCGATATTGGTGCAGCCATTCAAGAGTATGCTGAAGCACAAGGCTTTTCTGTAGTGCGAGATTTCGTTGGCCACGGCATTAGTAATATTTTCCATACTGCGCCGGATGTTCCCCACTATGGCACACGCGGTAAGGGTAAGCGCCTCAGATCGGGGATGGTTTTTACCATTGAGCCAATGATTAACGAGGGTACTTATGAAGTCGAGGTTCTGGGCGATAAGTGGACTGCGGTAACGCGCGATCGCAAACTATCCGCTCAATGCGAGCATACCTTAGCTGTAACTGAAGATGGCGTTGAAATCCTTACCCTACCCGAAGGCGAGAATTACTGGGCTATATGACAACATACTATGAAAAAATTCCTTTCGTTTGGGAGGAACCAAAGCCACTAATCCCAGTTCCTGAAAGACTTATATTTCATTCGCTCAACGATGTCAGTATAGAAGATTTTACTGCTGCCGTAAGCTGTGCTATGAGTTCATCATTAGACCGAAGCGATCAAAAGGCAGTTAGAAAACTGGGAGCAGATGAGGCGGCGGCAAAGTTAATGGCACAAGTTAGGAATGACTTTGATTATGAACCACAATGGTGGCAACTTGGATATAACAATATAGGTGAATTAGTAGGGTTTATCCAACCAGTAATATATCGCGGGTGTCGCAAAGAGAATCTAGAAGAAGGCACAATCTACTATATTGGTGTTGTCCCCAAACAGCGAGAGAAGCGTTACATTTATGACCTTCTGTGCCAAGCCACGCATATACTCCAAAAAATTGGTGTTTGGCAGATATTTTGTGATACCGATGTCCTCAATACACCAATGATTAGAGCTTTCCAAGATGTAGGTTATCGCCAGTTTGCTTCACCTTGGCAACGCCCTCTATAGAGCTTGCCGTAAGCTAAACTTAAAAATCTTAAGGAGAGAATTGATTCTCAGCAAACTTTTCCGAATTCAATTTTTTCTTTTTATTTTTGCTTGATTAAAGGTAGTTAGAATAATCAAATCGTATTCTTTGGGGATAAATATTTACACTTTTTCAAGCTAATAAAAAAACATAAGTGCAACTTTTATCAACTAAAAATCAGTATTTATTACATGAGAAAGTAAAACATATATGGAGGTAAGATTATGACTCAAGCGTTGCCCAAATTACTCACCTTCAATGAATTTATTGAATGGTATCCCAATGACGCTAAACGCTATGAATTGCACAAAGGAGTAATTGTTGAAATGCCACCCCCAACCGGAGCGCATGAAAAAGTTGTGGGATTTATAG
>NZ_JADEXF010000244.1 GCF_015207245.1 Nostoc cf. edaphicum LEGE 07299 | reverse complement strand
TACTTGTATTACAGACCTCTCCGGATCTAAATCTCTACATCCTCTGATTCTGGAGACATTCTATGTCAATTTACGTTGGTAATCTATCTTATGAGGTTAAAGAAGATGACCTCCGGCAAGTCTTTGCAGAATATGGAACTGTAAAAAATGTTCAATTGCCTGTCGATCGAGAAACTGGTCGGATGAGAGGTTTCGGGTTTGTGGAATTGGAATCAGACGCACAAGAACAAGCGGCGATTGATGCCCTTGATAACGCTGAATGGATGGGTCGAAGCTTAAAAGTTAATAAAGCCAAGCCCAAAACAGACGGAGGTTCCTCTGGTGGTAGACGAGGAGGCTATGGTGGCGGTGGTGGTGGCCGCTATTAAGGTCTAAAACCAAAAATTTAACTCTAAGGTCTTAAGGGCAGACAAGGGGTCTGCCTTTTTTGCGTTTTGGTTGACCTAACAAAGGCAGCCCCGATGAAACAAGTTTCACAAGCCTTAGATGAAAGAATGACTGGGGACTGGTATTTTAACTCAGCACGGGCTAAACGCCCCGCTACCGCTAACAGCACTCAGCACTTTCAAGCTAGAGGGCAGGATGCAGGAGGTTTTAGGAAATAATTCTAATGAAGCCATGCGTTAGGGTAGCTTACCGCAGGTATCGTTTTTGTAATAGGTGTAGCAACCATGAACCCAGAAGCTAAACATATTGTTAACGAACTAAGGCATAAGTTCTACACTAACTTTGCTGCTGCGATGAATATGCCAGTACTTATAACTGGTACATCTTATAGTAGTAATTCACCGATCGCATCTTGGATAGATCGTAGGCAGAGACTCAACTATATAAATGTATATGCTTATACAGCACCTGATGAATTTGTTCCATTCCGCCCATTCATTCTGCGACTGGCTATTAACAAAAGTGCTGGTAGAGTCACAGTGACCAGAAAAGGACAAGTCTGCCGAGGTATGAATTTGATGTGGGATTTTGAGTTAACTGTACTACCAAAAGAAATCTTAGACTTTCTTCCCTGGATAGTTAACTTAGTTGAGGCCCATGATAAAGGTTCGCCCTTGTTGCTAGAATCACCACCCCATTCATTTGAATTAAACGTGTCAGAGGTCAAATTATTTAATAACGCCTGGACTGAAAAAGCTTGGCTCTTGGCAAATCCGACCATGTTCCCTAATAGTAGTCTGTCAAGTTGAAAGTGATAAATCAAGACTACAGGGTAGTTATAACTATCTTAAATTCTCACGAATGATTGAGGACTGCTATATATGCCTGATAATTAATAAGGCAATCTATAAACAGCAAAGATGCAGACTCTCCAAAAACTCTCACTCCCAAGCATGGGCTGTGGCACTTGGGCCTGGGGCAACCAATTGCTTTGGGGATATGACGAAAGTATGGATGAGCAGTTGCAAGCCGTCTTTAACCTTTGTGTAAGCAACGGTGTAACTTTATTTGATACAGGCGATTCTTACGGAACTGGGAGATTGAATGGTCGGAGTGAGTTGCTTCTGGGACGATTCAACCGAGAATATGTAGGTTTAGGCAAAGAAAATATTTGTATTGCGACTAAGCTGGCTGCTTACCCCTGGAGATGGACACGTCAATCAATGGTGAAGGCTTGCCAGTCATCTGCCCAACGCCTGGGAAAAAACGTCGATTTGGTACAGATGCACTGGTCAACAGCAAACTATGCTCCTTGGCAAGAGGAAGGACTTTTAGATGGTCTTGCCGATTTGTATGAGCAAAAACTGGTCAAGGGAGTGGGATTATCCAATTATGGGCCGAAACGGCTTCAGCGAGTGCATAAAAAATTCGCGGAACGAGGCGTTCCGATTACAACTTTGCAAGTTCAATATTCTCTGTTGTCTACATATCCTGTCACTCAACTAAACCTCAAAGACCTTTGTGATGAGTTAGACATTAAATTGATTGCCTACAGCCCTCTAGCTTTGGGACTACTGACAGGAAAATACTCTGAGCAAGGCCCTTTGCCTAAAGGCATTCGAGGTCTGTTATTTAAGCAAATATTATCAGGAATGCGTAGAGGCGTTCGCGCAGCGTCTCGTAGAGAAGCGGCTTCTGCTGGTAAATCGCTTTTGGAATGTTTGCGAGAGGTGGCACAGTTTAGAAATAAAACTATGTCACAGGTGGCAATTAATTGGTGCATCTGTAAAGGAACTATTCCCATCCCTGGAGCAAAGAGCGTCGAACAAGCGAAGGAAAATCTTGGTGCGTTGGGTTGGCAATTAGGCGCTGGTGAGATTGCAGAGTTGGATAAAGCGGCGGCGAATGCAGACAAAAAAATGGTACAAAATATCTTTCAAACTAAGTGAATTATTTGCACAAATTTTCCAACAAGTAATAGAAAGAACCAATGTGCAGCCAGAAAATCAGGCAGTCCCAGTGAATTGGCAGACAGTGTATCAAAGTTTTACAGTAGCGTCTCGTCAGAGAAGGACACAAAGAAAGAAGAAGCCAAGAAAATTTGGCGCAGTTTCACAAAGAAATGGTATTACAAAAATATGGCAGTGTTTTAGCTTAAACAAAGACTTTTGACTAGCTAAAAACACTGCCAGAGTTCTATTAAGGCTGATGCTATATTTGAAATTATCCAAGTGCTATTCAATGCGATCAAAAAAAATCTTCTGGTTAAACAAGTAGCATTAGTGAATAAGTCCGTAATAAGCAGTTGCACTAACTAGGATAATTGTTATAACTACCAGTGCTGTGCTAAGTAAAAATTGCACAGATGTTTTTTGATTGAGAGCTTCTTTACTTCCACCCTCGATTGTCGTCCGCTCAGTATTGTTAGAATTGGTTACGTTGTCAGTTTTCATGGCTCTTATGTTGTTCGATTATTTATTACAATTTCGCTTTTAATTCCAGAAATTACATCTAGCTTTAGGATTAATAAAAAAGGTAGAAATAAGTAGATGAAGTTAAATGTTATTTTTATCTACCTGATTAAAAATCGGCAGTTAAATCATTTTGCTAACTGCTTCTGGAAACTGTTGGTGGTCGATCCAAAAACTCATGGCTAATTTTTCCTATGAGGATATTTGATAATTACTAATCTTAAAAGTCCTTATCTGTTTATCCTCATAGCTAAAGCTATTTCATCTGCGGCTTCATGCCTGTGAAAAACGTTTTTGTTTTAACAAAATACCAATGCACACACCATTTTAACTATGTGGGGAATCATACACGCCCCAATATTCAATACCGCGATCGCGTAATATTGGTTCAACGCGGTGAATTTCTTCTTCTGAGCCTTCTAGGATGAGCAAATAATAACTCTGCTGGAGGCGATCGCTATAAACTCTCGCTCTGTCTTCGGGTATGCCTAAATCACCTAATGCCTTCAGTAAATTCTGATTTGCTGCGGCTCCCACAGCAACACCTGCCACGCTACTAACCAATGCTACACCTACGGAACCTGCTGCGAGTACAGCTCCTAAACCGGGAAGTGCTAAACTACTCAAACCAAGTAACGCGCTACCCCAAGTAGTTGCTGTCAGCGTGTCTCCTACGGCTCCAGTTGTATTGACATCTTGATTACCAATGCGATCGCTTATCTGCGCCTCACCTAAATTTTCACCTTGCTCTACATCTTTAGCAAGAACAGAAACTTTTTCCATAGGAAAATTTGCAGTTTTCAATTCATTAATCGCCTGCTCTATCTGTTGAGAATTAGCAAATACTCCTAATGCACGTGTAGTATCTTTAGTTATCATATTTCCCTCTTTCACAATTATATTATTGTGTCCATTTATAACCCCACTATTTCGCCTCAATTGGCGATTAGGTTAAGTATTAAAACGCTACTAAGTTGTTTATTAAATTGATTCCCCCAAGGGGGGATAAATCATCAGTGAAGGTTTAGCGAACTAAGTGGAGTACGTCACGGACTAAACTATAGCCAGCCAAATCCCAAAGTACGTAAGAAATAAAGCCAATCATCGCTAAACGTCCATTCCACAATTCTTGTTGGGGATTCCACCCAAAAATCCAAGCATTGCGATCGATACCGTTATAGGCTTTAGCTTTAGTAGATAATTCAACCGCTTTGTTAGTTTCGGTTGCCATTGCAAATATTCCTTAATAACTCTTACTACACCCACATCTTAGTTACTATTACGGTTGTAGTTCTCTGTCTATTGGGGAATCTAAAAGTGTCACAGGAAGTATCTCAGGGAATTGTTTAGACTTTTGATAGTTTTGATTAAAAAGCATCAGTAGCTTGCCCAAAAAGCTCACATAATCTCATCTTTAGCCGTTTCCCTACTTCAGACTCAACTTTTAAATTCTCCTGATGCTATTTACTTTTTTTACAAACAGCCTCTTAGTCTGATTCACTCCTTAAGACAGATGCAAAAGCAGATTTAATTGAGCCTCCTGCTTCCTTGATTTTCTGGGCGATAGGTTGCTCATTATGTAAAAACACACGCGCACAGTTGCGTCCCGGCAAACCAGAAATTGAACCACCCGGATGAGTTCCAGCACCAGTAAGATACAAGTTATCAATTGGTGTTTTGTAGTTAGCTAATTCCGGCAACGGACGGAAGCAAAGCATCTGTTCTAAAGTCATATCAATATGGTAATAATTACCTTTGTAAGTCCCTAACCGTTCTCCCAACTCAGCCGGACTTTCGACATGACGGGCGATGATTGAATGTTGCAGATTGGGCGAATACTGCGCCAGTTTATTAATCACCTTGTCTGCAACTTTGTTTTTCAGTTTATCCGTCCAACCCGTACCTTTTAAACCTGTACCCTCTGCACCATTAATTTGATAAGGGGCAAAAAACTCTATCCATAATGTGTGCTTGCCTTCCGGTGCCATCGATGGATCAAGTCCGGTAGGCATTACTACATACATTGATGGGTCTTCATCAGGAATATTGCCCAGAGTAATCAGACTATGAGCTTGTTCTACATGATTGACGGAATCAGCAATCAGAATAGAACCCATCAAATAGTTATCTTGGTGATTGTGGTGGACAAAGCGCAAGGGTTCAGATAAAGCACAATCAATTTTGAGGATGGTTTCATTGTTGTTGACGATGCGGCGGTCTAACCTCTCGCGCAAGTTGCGTAGCTTGCCGCCGTAGGCATCGCTATTATCGACATCGCTACTATCCATCAGTTGCAAAAATAAGCGCTTGGCATCAATACTTGAAATTACACCTTTGTTAGCACGATATTCTTTGCCACCAGCAACGCGCACACCCACAGCTTTACCATTATCTACCAATACTTTTTCTACCTTTTGGTCGGTGAGGATTTTACCACCCTCGGCTTTTACCATTTTCACCAAAGCTTCCACAAGTCCACCACTACCACCACGCGGTCTTGCCATACCGGGATTATGACGCAACATCATCATCATTGCCCCAAAGGACATAGCTTTTTGTGAGGGAGGGGAACTCAGTTCGGCTGAGAGTCTAGCCAGAGGTGCTTTGACAAACTCAGAATCGAAGTACTCGTTAATATTATCTGTGGCACTGCTGAGTAGGGTACGCAGTAAATCAAGGGTTGTGTTAGAGCCACCTAGAAGGGAAAATAAGTCTCGCAGACTATTGAGATTGTAATTACCAGCAATATCAACAATTGATTTGGGTGGTGCATTGAAGAAAGGAGCAATCCCTTTGATAAAGCGCTGCCAAAAATCGGCATATTCAGCGTATTTTTCAGCATCGCGCTGACTGTAACGGGCAATTTCCGCACAAGTCTTTTCTATAGATTGATGAGCTAAGAAATACTTACCATCTGGATGGGGACAAAAGGCAACTGGATCGCAGGTAAGATATTCCAAGCCGTACTTATGCAGTTCTAACTCTTGGATGACTGGCCCTAAGAAAATAAACAGATGGTTAATCGCGCAAGGACTAAATTTAAAACCAGGTGCTTCATCAGGCATAAGTTCTTCAGTAGTGCAACCACCACCAGGAAGCGATCGCCCTTCTAATAACAGGACGCTGTAACCAGCTTTCAGCAGGTAGCCAGCACAAACTAAGCCATTATGACCAGCGCCAATAATTACAACGTCATACGATTCCATGAGTGCAATGTGGGGATTAAAGTATATTCCCTGATATTAGAAAGTGTTGAAGATATCTAAATCTTTCGTGGGTTATAG
>NZ_JADEXF010000243.1 GCF_015207245.1 Nostoc cf. edaphicum LEGE 07299 | reverse complement strand
TTTCCTTACCTACTATAGGACTAATATTTGATTTCTGAAAAAGCTCGGTACAGATCGAAAAGCCTAATTCCTTATTCCCTACTCCCTACTCCCCGCCCACACAGATAATTTCAAAAATCAAATACGATTCCTATATAGCACTTGCCAATCCTCCCTATTGCAAAATTAATCTCGCTTCCGATTCCGAACTAGCCCGGTTTGAGATGGCTTATAAATGGATGAAACACGGAAATGGAAGCTACGTAATTACATCCAAGTTGAAAACCCAAGCAGAACAAGAGTGCTTATTTGTAGAACAGTGTTTAAATCAATTGCAACCTGGTGAAATAGTCTGTATTTTGGTGTCTAATGGAATTCTTTCTTCATCTAACCAAGCACACTTTCGCCGATGGCTATTAGAAGACATGGCTTTGCTAATTGCTTCCATTCAGTTACCTACAGAGAACTTTCAGGTAGAATGTGGATTGGTAATTATCACCAGCTTTTTGATTCTTCAGCGCAAAGGTGGAGATTTACCAGTACCAGAAGATTACTCAATCTTTATGGCAGTTGCAGATAAAATTGGTTTTGATAGTCGAGGCCATCGTCTCTTTCGTCCAATTATAAATGGGCAACAAACCCAAGAAATTGATAGTGATTTACCTCTGATTCTAGAAGAGTTCAAAAAGTTTATCAAGGAGGTTTGGCAAAATAATGTTGATAAATAGCACTTGCTGTCTATTAGCGCCGTCAAAGTTACCTATGCAAGTTGTATATGGGGAAAATCAGGACGTATCTCATGAATTTGCAGACTTACTTTAACTACTATAGGATTCCTGTTTAATTTTTGAAAAACTGAGAAAATAGAACCCTTGCGTCATAAAGGTTAGAGCCTCAGTATACTTAGTAAGATTTAAGTCGGATTCCTATAGCTATTTTCTAATCTAGAACTTAAAATAGTCGTTAATACTGTTTGCGGGACTTTGGTGTGACTTCCGAACCTAGCATCTGAAGCTATCCTAGCTTGTCGTGCCGTCATTCCCCGAACAGTATCCCCTTCAAAAAAAGCCACTATGTCAACAATGGACATTAATCGGGCTAACCAACATCAGCAGGTGGCAAGGGAAGATTTAGTCATGTTCATTAATGCCTGCCTCTCCTGCACAGGACAGCGTGAGTTCTACGGTGATGGTTATGGGCAGCGCGTATCTATTGACTTTTTGCACGACTATATTTTAGGTAATTACCGCTTACTCTATACCCGGACATTGGCAGCAGGGATAAACCACTTCAACCAAGCGCAGATTATCCTCAAGTTACTAGCAACAGGAAAACATACACCTCCTGAACATCGACAAGAAGAAGGTGCATTAATTGCCGCAGCATTAACAGCCCTACCACCACAAAGAGGTTGGGAAGTATTGCAACAATTACGGAAAAGAAGTATTAATAATCGTCGTAGCAGAGCGATCGCTCGTGATTATCTCCAGCAAAAACGTGACATTAACTTTGATGCTGTGAAGTATCGCTCCAAATTTCGAGCTATAGCCTCCCATGCTCACCTCACCCTACCAGGGGAATTAGGTAATTTTCTCTTTGGTAAATGGAAACAACAAGTTTATCAAACAGAGCTATTCGAGATATTTCGCCAAGCACACTATAGCGCTCAAGCAGTTTATCAACTACCCTTTACAGTTGCCGAAGGTTTAGCAGCGAAACATGGAATTAAACGAGAGGTCTTTTTATCTCGTATTCAAGAGCAAATGACTTTGAATGAAAAATTGCGCTTTCAAACTTCAGCCAACCGCACAGAAGTAGAAATCGACATTAATTTAGGTCGTCTCCCCCTAACTCGTTTGGCACTGTATATCCTATCCTTGCCATTGGATACTCGCAAACAGCAGTGGGAAATCTTAAACCAAGCATTAGAGAAATCTGCTGCCTTCACATTAAGAAAATCACCCCTAAAACTAGGACGAGTAGCCGCAGTCCTAGATTGCAGCTACTCCAGTTCCGGTTCAGCCGAAAAACATCGTCGTCCTTTAGGGGTAGCCTTAGCTACTCATTACTTACTAAAAGCAGCATCCCAGGAATACCAAGCTTTTTGGACAGCATCAACCAGCGATCCACTGCTGATTCTACCTCGTGGACAAACAGACCTAGCTACTCCCCTACTGGATGCTTTGGACTGGGGCGCAGATTTAGTAGTACTTGTCACCGATGGTTGGGAAAACGATCCCCCCAGTGGAGCATCGGAAATTCTACGTGTATATCGCGATCGTTTAGACCCGAAACAAAAAACTTCGATTATTCATTGCAATCCTGTTTACAACGCCGATGACTTTTCTTTACACCCCCTTAGCCACACAATCCCCACAGTAGGATTACGGGATGCAGAAGATTTACCTACGATGTTGGGCTTTGCTCGGTTTGCTGAAGGTACTGCATCTTTAGCCGAATTGGAAGCATATTTAGCAGAGCGAGTCAAGCAAATGTTAAGGGTATAGGCTGTAAGGTATAGGTGTACTTCATATAGTTGAAAACCGTTGTAAATATTCCACTATGGCCAAAGACCTATTCCACCAAGCCGTCAAGCAAGCCTTAATCAAAGACGGATGGACAATTACTAGCGATCCATTAATCATTCGCATAGAGCGCGTTAAACTAGAGATTGATCTTGCTGCTGAAAAAGTATTTGCTGCTGAAAAAGATGAGCAGAAAATTGCTGTAGAAGTTAAAAGCTTTATCAATCCCTCCGTCATTACTGACTTTCATAATGCACTAGGGCAGTTTCTCAACTATCGCCTTGCCTTAGAAATGACTGAGCCCGATCGTATCCTCTATTTAGCTGTTCCTATTGATATTTTTAATACTTTTTTTCAGGAGCGTTTTACTCAAGCGGCAATATCACATTATGCCCTAAAAATAATAGCATATAAACCGAATACAGAGGAGATAATCGAATGGAAAAACTAGCCAAATATCGCCAAATTGTGCGCGAATTATTAATTGCCCATGCCACCCCAAACCCCCCAAACGAACCAAATATTGAATGTCAACTCATTTTTGATACAGAACACGATCACTATCAAATTCTAGATATTGGTTGGCAAGAGTTTAATCGTATTTATGCCTGTTACATTCATTTAGACATTAAAGATAATAAAATTTGGATTCAGCACAACATGACAGAAGCCGATATTGCTCAAGAGCTAGTGGAAAGAGGAGTTCCAGCTTCAGATATTGTTTTAGGCTTGCATCCCCCATACAAACGTCCTTATACCAAATACGGTGTTGCTTAAAGCTAATAAAAATAGACACCCTATCCTATGGCATCCAAAAGCAATCTGTTAGCAGACATATCACTCAAAGGACTAGAAATTGCTCCTTCTCAAATACGGGGAGCAGTGCGGATTGTGCCATTATTGCGCCATCAAGTACGTAACGATTTGCGCTTGCTGCGTCGTAACTATGATGAAGATTTAGCAGTTGTTTCCTTAGCAGGAGAAATGACAGCACCAGGAATGAAATATTTTTCCTATGTTCCTCACGGACTAGTGTTGTCTTGGACTAATGACGGCAGTCCTGTGGGGGCTTTTGGGGGACAGCTTTTTAAAACAGATGGGAAACAGCTAAACTATGGTTGCGCCAGTGTCCGGTTAATGCACCGGATGGTGAAGCGGGAATCTACTAATCAACTGAGATTTTTGCCACTGCACTTGGCAATGGAAGGCTTTTTATCAATGTTTTTCTCTGGCCCTGATATTGCCTGGAGTGAATATTCTAAGTATGCCCTTTCTCATGGGTTGGGTAGCCGAATGGAAAGCTCTTTTAGTGGACGTTACATTGCTGGACTTGAAGATGCTTTGCGGGTATTTGAAATTCACTCTCGACAGGTTGGAGTATTAGTATTTGTTGCCGAAGCATTAGCATCAGCTTTTGTAGTACCGACACCAGAGGACTATCGACTTTTGCACAATAGCTTATTAGAAGATTTCTATGGTGAGTTATTGTACCAATACGCTTTACTGCACGATACTACTTTTCCAATGAGTGTATCTTTAGATGAGTCAAAAATTAATGATTTAACAGCTTTGAGAGCAGCAGTACAAAATATGCGTTCAGATTGGGCATCGTTTCAGGGTTTCATGGCCGAGGGACTGTTAGGACGCAAGTTAATTTCCCAAAAAGTCTATACTGCTGGTTCGTTCATGTTACAACGATTTATTACTGACCTCAACCCCAACGAAGAAAATCATATTGGGGAAGCGATTATTCGAGAGAATGGTGAATTGGAGTATTTGAAGACTTATCGCTTATCAGGAATACAGACTCGCCGAGTTTATTTGCTGAGTCAGTTAGCAGAGCATAATTGGAATTTGGATGCTACAGCTAGTAAATTGGGCAATACACGAGAGGAATTTGTGCTGCGTTTAGAAAAGGTGGGTTTTGGTTATTTGCTTAATGCAGAAGTACGACAAGCGGCATTGAAAAAAGTTAAGGGTAAAAGGTGATATTGTCTTGCTAAGATTCAGCATTAATTTGTAAAGTTTTAATTTCAATACATTCGCCAATTTCCGAAATAGTAAGCTATCGCGCGTATAACTTGCACTTCTTAGGGTCTACAACCATTGGTAACTCTGTAATGCTCTAGAAAATTACAGATGCGACAGCTTATAACACTGAGTTAAACGGGGTGAATACAACCTAAACAAGCGAAAAAAGACTGCTCAAATCCAGCAGCAAATACTGAATATTCTACGCAGTGAGCAACAAGATATCCAACAATATTTCGCTTATTAAGAGCTACCAGCCTCTTATCCTTGCAATCCGGGTGTTTGATAAACTCGTGTTGGAAAATTTTCTAAAACATCAGTTTCACTGCTACTAGACTCCTGTGCAGGTGCTACATCTTCCTCTGGTAATGGCAACATCCGCGCTGCTGACTCAATCCGTTCATGTAATGCTTGTGTTAACGTTTTAATATCAGGAATTATCAATACCTTTGCCAATTTACGAGGGTTCAACACCTGTAGAAACGGGATGAATACGTCCTAAAGAAGTAAGCTTGGCAAAAATCTGGGCTAATAAAATAGGCTCAGGGATTTCTGGAAGCATTTTTAACATTTCACGAACATATCGAAAACCACGATAGTAAGCCTTAAGGTCAATAATGCCAGAACCGGGATTGAGTTGCTGGAAATCAGCGAGAAGATGGTGGGATAAATTGACCATAAAAAATGCTAAATTAGAAGCATTAGTCACGGCAGTTTGGCTCAAGTTCATAAAATCTTCCAATCCCCAAAACTGCTTGGCATCCCTAAAATTAAACTCAATTTGGAAACGGAGTTTGTAATAGCCGATAATTTTTTCAAATGACAGAGTTAGGTCGCTAGAAAAAAGAATTACATGGCTGGAAGCATTAGTTTTAAGATTGGTTTTGACCAAAATCACTACATTGAGAGCCTGGGCAAATTCTTTGTGAATAAGAGTAGCTTGATAAATATCAGTTTGAATCTCATCTTCAATAGCACTTTTACATAAATATTTGTAAGGTATATTACAATAGTCTAGCTTGTCCCCGTATTTCCGACGAGAGCGTTTACTGGAGTCAGGATTTTCATAAGGGAAGTATAATGCTGAATTATGGCGCAATTTGGAAATTATGTGCAAGTTGACAAGACGTGCCATCTGTAAAGAATTATTGTTACCAAAATGACCATCTACTACCAAGTAGGTCAGGGGAATAGAGTTAGCTAATAACTTGAATAGTGAACTAATCATTTTCTGAATTAGTATTAATTCAGATGTTAATATCACTTCCTTTTTATTTTGTTTTTACTTCCTTTTGGTCGCCCACGCCCACGTTTCTCTTTAGGTTTTGGTTTCTCGATTGTCGAGGTACTTTTTGTTTGAGTATCTTTCTTTATTACCTGTTATATCTGTATCGGAAATGAGTGCCTCTGTTCAACGCTCACTAATGATAATACAAAGAAAGATAATCCTTATATCGGTTTATTGGCTAGGCAAGAATTGAATCTATCTAATCCATAAGTCTTTCTACCCGATTTACTGACTACCACTTCATCTCCTGCAAGCAAATATACTTCATTCGCACGTAATAAATGCTTGCGGAAAAATAGCCAAAACAACGTCGCCCAAGGTATTACTGTATAAAAGAA
>NZ_JADEXF010000242.1 GCF_015207245.1 Nostoc cf. edaphicum LEGE 07299 | reverse complement strand
CTTACTATACTTGTAAGTATCTTCCACTACATTTTGCGAATAAATACAATTTTTAGTATATTGTTTTACATATTCTTGCTGTCACCAAGAAAATTTTTGCAATCACAAACAAATCTTTTAATAGGTTTCTGGAAAGGTTATAAGTATATTTACTTATAATCAGGAATGTAAGCAACTATTCTAAATAGCCTAACTGACGACGGCTTTCAAATAAGCCAATGGCCACACTTACTGACAGATTCAAGCTGCGAACCCCCGGTTGGCTCATGGGAATATAGAGGGTAGCATCGCAATCTGACAAAATTGCTGGTGGTAAGCCCGTGGTTTCACTACCAAATAGTAGCCAATCATCAGGTTGAAACTGAAAGCTTACATAATTACACTTTCCACCAACCGTATAACCCAACCACCTGCCGCCACGCCCCTGATGTACGGTTTTAAAGGCTTCGAGGGATTCATGATAGTGTAGTTTGACATAAGGCCAGTAATCTAAGCCGGCTCTTTTGAGGTAGCGATCGCTAATTTCAAACCCCAAAGGCCCCACTAAATGCAACTCTGTACCCGTAGCTGCACAAGTACGGGCAATATTACCTGTATTAGGAGGTATCTGCGGGTTCACTAAAACTACCTGAGGCATTATCCGTATAATTTAAGTATTGTATAAAACAATTTATGGTCAATGTTAAATCTACCAAAAGGTAGAGGCTATTCATAGGTTTTGTTAATAATAATCAAGCATCCTCTATCTATTAGATTTTTTAAACGAAATACAAACTATCCCAGATCAATGCCTGAGAGGATATTTGGCTACAATCGGGAAATATTAAGTTTTGTGTAGAGAAAGTAAGTACTTGTGTTTTTTGGGGCTGGTAGTGCCTGCAATAAAATCTACTATTTGTATGAAGACGAAAGTGGGGAAATGAGGGGATAAGGGGATAAAACAAAGTGTTTTCTCAATACTCAATCCCCAATGCCTTTTGAGTTAACCCAGCAGAGACGAACATAATTTGTCTTCGAGTTCGATTTCGCGCTCTTGGGTGGCGATAATAGCTTGAGTGATGACGCGCTGGGTGTCAAAACCGACCGCGTGTAATTGCAACCACTGTTGAGCTTCATTGCCTTCGCGGAGGATTTTGTGCAAAGGGGAAAGAAAACAGCTAAAACCTTGTTGTTTGGCGATCGCCCAAACATCTTGGTACATTTGAGCAATCCAATCTCTCGCTACCATGCTTCTGCCATCTTGCCAATGCCTCAACTGAGCATCAAGACTACCAGCAGCAGCAGCAGCTTCGTTGTCAGCAGTCAGAGTAACAAGTTCTTCACCAGAGAAAGTACTTTGGGTTAACGGATCGATGCTGGGATTTTCGATTATTTGCAACAAACGCGCTTCTAACAAGGCAGTAATAGCTAGTAAGGCAATAGGATCTGTGACTAAATCGCAAATTCGCAGTTCTAGGCGATTTAAGTCATAAGGACGGCGATCGCCATTTGGTCGCACCGATGCCCACAAATGCCGCACATTCTGCATGGTTCCGGCAATGAGTTGATTTTTCACCCACTGGATATGATCGGCGTGGCTGGCAAATAAGGGCACATGGCTAGGCGTTTGTGGAAAGACGCCCCAACGAGTGGAGTGATAGCCAGTAGCTTTGCCATCCAAGAAGGGAGATGAGGCGCTGAGGGCGAGAAATAGAGGCGCTTCCATACGGATGACTCGACACGCCCGCATTAATACTTCTGGATCGCTGATGCCGACATTGATGTGTACGCTGGCAGTAACTACTTTCGTGCCGTAGGTGTTCTCAATGTAATCATGATAGGGGTTTGCTGGATCGGAACGGAGAAAGCGATCGCTCCCACCCAAAGATAAAGTACTCCCCGGTATCAGGGTGTAATCGCCCAAACGATTGAGGTAGTTTCGCAACTCCCGCCGGGGACGCAGCAAAGCACACAATAAATTTTCGTAATTAAGGGATGGTTGGGTTATGTATTCAACGTTGCGGCTATCTGGTTCGCGCATAAATCCATCCAAAGCCGCAACAATTTTGTCGGAGAGACCGACGATTTCACCTTGAGGTGTGCCCGTATACATCTCAATCTCAAAGCCTTTTAATAAGACCACCTTGTTCTCCTCGGCTCTCTCTACCTATAAATTGTATCGAACAAGACGAATCTCTGGATCTATCTTTAAGTCAATCAAAGGTTAAGAATCATTTAATTGACAATCCCCGCGAAATCAAGACGGTATATTTCAGACGGCATATTTCTGGATTGTCTTTGATAAATTATTACTATTGAAGTATGAAAAATATCCTAGTGTAGGTTAAATACGGTACAAAATAAAATCATTGGGTGAATCACTCTCTTGAACAATCTTGAGACGTATAAACTGCGCCCATACTTCATCACTAAGTAAGTTTAAAGCAGTTTCGGGATTGTTAATTGCGATCGCGCCGATAACTTTACGCCATCCTTGTTGCAATTGCTCAATAAAAGTCTCTTCAATAGAAACTTGACTCAGCAACGAAAGTGCAGTTTTAAAACTTTCTGAATCACCAGGTAAGTTTTTCGATTTTAATCCCTGTAGCGCTACATTCAACCATACAGGCAAAAGTTCTAACCAATTATTATTCTGTATCTCTTTGAGTGCAATATCTTCCATACCTAGCGCACCCCGCACACATAAAGACTCTACAGCCATTTGAAAATCACGGTTTTCTAGAGCATTTTCCCATAATTTTTGAGCATGATTTTGGAAGCGATTAGCGAGAAATTCATAAGCTTCCTGAACTTGATGGGGAATTGTAACTTTATAAACGGACTCACCTCGTGGTAGGTAATCGCCGCGATAGGATAACCAGTTATGAGAACCGCAAAGATAGATTTCTTTATCAACTATTACTTCTTTAACATGGGAATCTCCCAACCAAAAAAACTGTACAGATGGTAAACCATCAGGTGTTTTTATAGCTCGAATTTTTTTCTCTACTTCTGGTGGAACAGGTTTATCTTCATCTTCTTGTCGCCGCGCAATTCCATGTCCAAATAAAATCCAAACTCCGCGATTAGCTAGCTTTTGTAATAGAGTTATAAATTTTTCATTTACAACTGCCTGATTAACCCAAGGAGAATAAATTAGAATCTGACTTTTAGCCGAATTTAAAACTTCTGAAAAAGCTAGGCTAATTTGTCCATTCCGTAACTGTACGGCTTCACCTAGCACTTTAGATTTATCTATTTCATTATTGGCTTTCGTAGAAGTTTCTAGCGCCTCTTTGCGAATCTTTTCAATCCTAGCTTCTATTTCAGTATTTTTCTGCTTGAGAATCGCTTCACGCTCAAAATTGATGGCTTCGGTTGACAATTTACATAATGCTTGCAAGGAGATTCTACTTTCACTATGTAGCACCTCTAACCAATTTGATGCTGACTCTAAAATTTGCTTTCCATTTCTTATTTGAATGCTCAATTTATCTTCAAGAGCATCAAAGATAACAAAAAGCGATATCTTTCTCCAAATTTTTTGAGTCGAAGCTACTACTTTACAGGAAGCGACGATTTTTCCTTCTTCTGGTATATGAAGTGCTAAACCTGAGGCTTGAATACTTTTTTGGATTTCCTCAAGTGGTAAGGAAGCAATATCAGCAATTGTCTTATCAATAGTTATAAAGTCTGCCAAATCAGGCAAATTTATCATTGTCTCATTTAAAGATTCAGATTGAAAAGTTATCTTGTCGCTTAAAGGGTCTGTTATAGCATTAATTTGTATAGGATATGGTGGCTGTGGTACAGACCCTTTTTCATAGAATGAACGCCCTTCAGGAGTGACTGTAATTGGCGATGTTGCTGATAGAGTTTGTAATGAGCGAAGAGTTGCAGTAGTAGTTTTAATAAATACAGAATCAAGCCCAAGTACAGAGGCTAATTCATCCTCTGTTGGCGGAGGTTGAAATTCAATAGCAGCACGGATGATAAATTCTTCGAGGACGTTAAACTGGCGTGGTTCTTTGATATTTAGTTCTACCGGAGTTTGACGCAAGCTATAGCGAAATTGACGCGCTGCTAAAACTGATAAACTAGGACTTTGCGCTTCAATTTCGTCTACAAAATTCTTGAGATTGTCATCAATCGGTTTAGCAGAAGAGGCGAGAAACATCAACGGAACAAGATTGGATAATTTAATTTGTACAAATATTTGTAACCCATGAGGCAAACTACCTTTATGCTTTCAACAAGCCTTGGCGACGACTAGCCCACCAAGCAAATCCAGCACCAGTCACAAACATTAGCAGACTATAAATTGCCCCAGGAATGGCCATTGTAGGAGTATTTAGCAGTGTAGGGGTAGAAGCGATCGCGATCGCTAAAGTCCCATTTTGAATTCCTACTTCTATGGTAATTGCCGTAACGCTTTTTTCTCCTAATCGGGTTAAGGTAGCGATCGCAAAACCTAAAGCCATTGCAACCACATTCAAAACCAGAGTTGCCCAGCCCACATCTATTACATAAGAAATAAAATTATTCCGTTCTCGCAACAGCACTCCAGTAATTACCACCGTCAGGAAAAATAAAGACAGCCACTTTACAGGTTTATCTGCCTTATCTGCCAGTGCGGGTGCATACCGCTTGGCTATCATCCCAATTGCTACAGGTAGAAGTGTAATCACCGCAATCTGCAAAACAGTATTTAAGAAAGGTAACTGTAGCGTTGTTCCTTGTCCCAAAAATGTCTGCATTGACAAATTTACTACCAGAGGAATCGTAAAAACCGTAATAAAACTACTAATAGCTGTTAGCGTCACAGAAAGAGCAACATCACCCCTAGCCAAAAACGTAATCATATTAGAAGTAGGACCACCAGGACACGCTGCTAAAATCATCACGCCTACTGCTAATTGTGGGCTAAGGGGAAACACTGACGCAATGCCAAAGCCCACAATCGGCAACACCACCAACTGCGCTACCAAGCCAATCACCACCGCTTTGGGATAGATTACAACTCGCTTGAAGTCCTCTAGGGTCAAGGTTAACCCCATACCTAACATGATAATAAATAGAGCCAAGGGCAGAAAAACAGCCGTCAGAAAATTTGTTTCCATCCTTAACCCGCGTTGGTAACAATAAAAGTTCTTCTGGATTTTACCGTATTCCCGTTAAAATTCTAGTTATTGCTTGTGACAATCAATATAATTAACCACAAATAAACATAGATTCTCATAGAAGCGCACAGATGTACGCCCCTAAGCAAGCCTATATTTAATTCAAATGAGAATCGCTACAGCAAGCAGGCTTTATGGAAGATGAGTGGTTTGTACCTCTTCTAAGGATGGTGGAGATTTAGAAGAACTAGCGCTACTTTCTGGTGTTGAAAGTTCATCATTTACAACTCCATCCCATGAATAATTGCAGATTTTTGTGCGAAGTAATGTACCAAATGTCAGGTTAATTACTACAGCGAAAGAATCGATAAAAATTAGATTCAAAAAGCGATCGATCATTAGACCCCCTTGAGCTAAATTGAGCATCAAGTGATAGTTGCTTTCTTACTACACATGCCACAATGTTTTTTCCAGAAATGTGTCCGGCTAAATACTGATCATTTAGACCGTAGTTATTGCTGGAGCAGGGGGAAAGAGGCTTTTGCGATTTGTGTACAGATTAATCTAAAAATCATTTGAGAGAATTTATTTTTTAGAAGTCTGTTAAGGGATTGACGACTGTTGCAAATTAAGCTCTTGGAATGCTTCAGAAGACTCTTGCAATTGCAAGCTACCAGCAGATTTACCGTTGATTTGTAGAGTGTATTTACCCTGTGGCAAGCCTTCTAAATAATAGACTCCAGCACCGTTGGTAACAGAAAAACGCCGAGTCCCCCGATCTGGTTGTATAGCTTCTACCCGTGCGCCTGCGATCGCTTGACCTTGAGCATCCGTAATTACCCCCGATCGCGTATAAGAACGAATAAGCGGAATCATCACAGAGGTGTAACTACCAGCAATCACATCAACGGCTAAGGATTCAGCCGCAGCCTGCCAATCAGGAGGTAAACCTGCTGGATCGAGGTCGAGGCGATAAACGCCAGGAGACATCCTTACTAAAGTGCGATCGCCCTGGATTTGTGGTAAAAACGACTTCAGAGGTTTATTGTTCAAAGTCAACAAT
>NZ_JADEXF010000241.1 GCF_015207245.1 Nostoc cf. edaphicum LEGE 07299 | reverse complement strand
CCCTTGGCAAGGGGGAGTTAGAGGGGGTGAGAAGGACTTGTGTATACACTGCCGATCGGAAGAGGGGCTTATTACTCCCTTTTCCATAGCAGGGAGGGAAGGTTTCAAGCCTGAGAGCAAAAACCCCATTAATGGCTGACATCGCTCGGCACAGGCTCCATAAAACTCTCCCGGAATTTTATCCTGATTTGCGGAAGACTCACCCCACCAAAATTCTGCCATTGCTAGGGGTTTGAGATTATGTGTTGCCGCATAATGAAGCAGCTTTGGGGCACAACAGTCTCCTGTGCCAGTGGGCGAACCTTCTGGCATCAATTCTTGCAATGATTGCGATCGCCCGGAAAAATTAGTCAGGCTGTAGCTAGCGTGCATTTGAGCTTGCAATTGACAAGAAAGTGCTTTGCGCCGTTGTTTCAGTTCGCTAATTCGCGCATCCGTCGCTGCAATTAATTGCTGGAGAGGCTGTAATACGGCATTTTGCTGGCGTTTAAGTTGTCGTCGCTCAATTCCCTGCTGACGACTCTCTTCGTCGAGTTGTTCAAGGGCAATGGTGAGTGCTTCGGGAGTGAGTGTATTGCAGATTTGCTGACGTTTTTCCTGTCGTTGATGTTTGGAATGGCGATGGCGATCGCTCATTGCTTGTAACTGCTGCTCAAAGTCATTAAACAGGATTTCATACTGCTGGCGTTCGGTTAGTTGCTTCAAGGTAATAATTTCTTGCTTAATCGCGTCCAACTCAGCCAAAGTCCGGCTTTCCTCAAAAGCAACTTCATCTCGTCCAGGAATTGGCGGCATCCAGCCCTCAACCACACTGCAACTATTCAAAAGACCAGAAAAAGCTTTTAGTACCCGTTGTTCGCCATTAGGCAGTTCAACCAATAGAATTCCATACATCTTCCCTTCACAAGAATAACAGTCATTATTGGCAAGATGTTGTATTAGTCCGTGGGCGATCGCTTCTGACATTGAAGTGCGGGGTAATTTTAGGCGATCGCCACTTTGCGGACAACGCCCTTCGTACCAATAGCTACAAGATGAGTCAGCGATCGCAAAATCGCAGTCGATGAAATCTGAAAGTGGGTGCAGAACTACCATACAAGGTATGATTGCAAATCTAGCTGATCCTCCTAATATATATAGCGTTTATGTAAGAAATCTATTGTGTTGAGTGCTTTTGGCAATTTGGCATCCAAAGTTTTTCTGTTGCAGTTTTAATTTATATATCAACAGGGTTACAGGGACATTGAGAAAATTCTACAAGGGGTCAATTCCCGTCTCAAAATCCCACCCAATGGCCAGTTGTTGACGTTCACGCTCTCCGAACCATCTTAAGGTGGATGCAGCACAAGCGTCACCGCTTCTCTACGAGACGCTGCACGAACACCACAACTGGCTAGAAATCAAACAGAAAATATATAGTACAAATGCACTGACACAGATATAAGTCGGGGATGGCAGTGTTTGAGTCTGTAGTTGTCTGAGTTTATGTCAAGCTAATTATTTTTTGGGCTTAACTCAACCGTCTTGCCACTAATCCATCATTTATTTTGTTTTCAGCCAGGATTTTTAATATGCCAGGAGCAGACTTGAGAGCAAAGTCACGAAAACCAACATCATGAATAAAAGCCAGGTCTTCTTTGTACCACTCATTCATATTTGTTTGTTACTTTTTCTAAATAAATATGTCAGACTGCAAAATCTAAATTAACTTGTTGTATTGTTTGTAACAATATATTAAAATTACACAAAAGTTTAACCGCGCAGAGGGTGTGTATTGCGATCGCGAAGGTGTCATAAGCATCTTCTTTTGATACGACTTATGAAAATTTTGTTGGTAGAGGATGACGTATTATTGAGTACCGCACTCTTCGAGTTGTTGAGTGCAAATCGTTATACTATCGACATTGCAAGCAATGGACAAGCTGGATTAGAACTAGCGCTATCGACTGAATATGAGTTGATTTTGCTAGACTGGCTAATTCCGAAACTGGATGGGATTACCTTGTGTCGGCAACTGCGAAAGCAAGGCTACCGTAAATCTATTCTGTTGTTAACCGGGAAAAATTCTAATGCAGATATTGTGGCGGGGTTAGATGCCGGAGCAGATGATTACGTCATCAAACCTTTCGACCCAGAAGCATTACTAGCCAGAATTCGCTCTTTATTACGACGCAATGGGGCGATCTCATCATCTACCTTAACCTGGGGAAATCTCTCTTTAGATCCAAGTGCTGGCAGAGTAACTTGTAATCAGCAGGAAATTCTCCTCACAGCCACAGAATACAAACTGCTGGAGTTGTTTTTGCAAAACCCAGACCGGATTTTTAGTCGTGCAGTGATTCTAGATCGGCTTTGGGGATTTGGGGATGCACCAACTGAAAATGCAGTAACGACTCATATTAAAGACTTGCGCAAGAAATTGAAAACAGCAGGTATAGCAGAAGAACTTCTAGAAACGGTATATGGTATGGGCTATCGGATCAAGCCTGCACCTAATCGCTCCATCTCTGTTGGAGAAAAGAATCAAGATGGCAAGAAGAAACCCGGCCCTAAAGATATGGCTTCTGTAAATCGGGTGCTGGAGCGATTTCGTAATTCCTTTGTTGGGCAGGTTGCAGTGCTGGAGCAAGCAAAAACTGCACTATTGGAAGGGAATTTAAATGAAGATTTACAGCAGAGTGCATTGCGTGAAGCCCATAAGCTAGCAGGCTCAATGGGGTCGTTCGGTTATCCAGAGGGTTCTCGGCTCGGACGGAAAATAGAACATTTGCTGCTTGAAGATTCCTCGCTATCTCCAGAGCAAATCTCTAATTTCTCGCAACTGGTAACAGCATTACAGCAAGAGTTAACCAAGCCTGCTGTTACTTCCACCGCTCCAAACGTCCCGATGAAGCAAACTCATCGTCTCTTAGTAATCGATGATGATACTATGCTGACGGAGCAGTTGCAAGCAGAAGCCGATTCATGGGGAATCAGGATAAAGGTTGCACCAAACTTAGCAACCGCCCGATCGCTTTTTTCCTTAAAAGCTCCTGATGCTGTTTTACTCAATTTGAGTTTTCCAACAACAGAGGAAGACGGATTAGTATTATTAAGCGAGATAGTAGAGCGATCGCCAAATATCCCAGTAATTGTTTTTACCGGACGAGATAGCCTAGCAGATCGACTGAAAGTATCGCGTTTAGGAGCTAGACAATTTTTGCATAAACCGGCGACAACCGAAGAGATTTTTCAGGCGATCGCTCGTGTCTTACCTCAACCTCAAACTTCTGAAGCCAAAGTTTTAATCGTAGACGATGACCCTGTAATACTAGCTGGATTATCAGCGTTGTTAACTCCTTGGGGGCTGGAAGTAATCACCCTCTCCCAATCACAACAATTTTGGAAGGTGCTGGTTGCAACATCTCCTGATTTGGTGGTACTAGATTTAGAAATGCCGATAGTGAACGGATTAGAGTTGTGCAAAGTCGTGCGCCAGGATGCGCAGTGGGGAGATTTACCGATTTTAGTAGTTACAGCCCATACCGAAGCAGAATTTCTTCAGCAAGCTTTTGCTGCCGGAGCCGATGATTTTATCAGCAAGCCAGTGCTAGGGCCAGAACTTGTGACACGGGTACTGAGCCGCATTCAAAGAACGCGTTGGCGCTCTCAGGCAGGGAAAAGTAACGCATGATGAGAAATTATCAGCAATTATTGAAGTATGGTGTGGCTATTGGTTCAGCTGCGATCGCCCTGCTGCTGTCACTTTGGTTAGAACCGCTTATTTCCCGAACCATTGGTGCTTTTTTCTATATAGCTATTATCGTCAGTACTTCGTATGGTGGCTTTAAACCAGGAATTGTTACAGTTGTCCTTTCCACACTGGCAATTGATTATTACTTGATTCCCCCTCGATATCAACTGGGGATTAATCAGCCAGGAGATATATTACGGCTAGGTCTTTTCCTAATAGTTGCCTTGATAATTAACCTGGTGACAGGCAATCTTCAGTACAGTAGACGGAAGATTCAACAACTCAACCAACAATTGTCTCAAGAAAATGCCGAACAACTGCGGATGGCCCTTGACGATCGCAAACAAGCACAAGAAACCCTGCAACAGCAATTTGAGCAACAGCGCTTAGTGATGGAGATGACCCAGCGTATCCGGCGATCGCTGAATTTACAAGATATCTTGCAAACTACTGTCGATGAAGTGCGGCAATTTCTGGAGTGCGATCGCGTCACTATCTTCCAATTTTATCCAGGTTGGGGTGGAACGATTATTGTTGAGTCTGTTGCACCAGAATGGATGGCTCTTTTACCACTCCAAATTCATGACCCTTGCATTGGTGAAGAGAACGTCGAACCCTTTAAACAAGGCTTAGTCACTGCGAAAACTGATATTTATACTGCCGGAATTAGTCCCTGTCACGTTGAATTTTTAGAAAGTCTCCAGGTGAGGGCAAATCTGGTCGTTCCTGTTTCCTTGGGAGATGAATTGTGGGGGTTATTAGCTGCTCATCAATGTAAGGCTCCTCGTGAGTGGCAATCTTCAGAAATTACTCTGTTGCAGCAGTTAGGAGCGCAGGTAAGCATTGCTATCCAGCAAGCAGATTTGTTCAAACAGTTACAGACAGAACTAACAGAGCGCAAACAGGCAGAAATTGACCTACAACAACTGAATACCGAACTTGAGCAACGGGTGCAAGAACGCACTGCACAACTGACAGAGACGAACGATCGCCTGCGAAAAACAGTGATAGAGCAGCAACAAACTCAACTCACACTTTTAGAGCAAGCGCAAATGTTGGAGCTTCAGGCTGTAATCACCCGAAATATGGCGGAAGGCATTTGCTTAGTCAGAGCTGATAATTCAGTTATTGTCTATGCCAATCCGAAATTTGAGGAGATGTTTGGCTATGACTCTGGTGAACTCAATGGTCAACACGTTTCGATTGTCAACTACGTCACCGAATCGGTAACTGCTGAAGATGTAAGTCGAGCCATCTTGTTTGCTGTCTTAGAAAATAGTGAAGCCACCTATGAAGTCCAAAATGTTAAAAAAGACGGTACACCATTTTGGTCTAGTGCGACGACTTCTGTATTCAGGCATCCCGACTACGGCGACGTTCTGGTTGCAGTTCAGCAAGATATCACTGAGCGCAAACGCATCGAAGATGCTTTACGCGACAGCGAAGAAAAATTTCGTCAGCTGGCAGAAAACATCCAAGCAGTATTTTGGATGACTGATATTCAAAATCAGCAAGTTCTATATGTGAGCAATGCATACCAAACCATTTGGCAAAAAAATTGTGAGGAATTATATCACAACTATTCAGATTGGTTAGATGCAATTCACCCAGAAGATCGCCAGCGCATCGAAATTGAACTCATTGAACAGATGAAAATAGGGCAATACGATAAAAAATATCGTATTATCCGCCCTGATGGTTCAATCCGTTGGATTCGCGATCGCGCATTTCCGATCAAAAATGAACTAGGCGAGTTAGTTCGGATTGCTGGTATTGCCGAAGATATCACTGAACTAGAACAGATTAATCTGATCAAGAGTGAGTTTATTGGCATTGTGAGTCATGAACTCCGCACTCCCTTAACTGCAATTCGCGCAGCACTAGGCTTACTACAAACTGGTATCTACGACAAAAAACCAGACAAATTCAAGCGGATGATTGAGATTGCAGCCATCGATAGCGATCGCTTAGTGCGTCTTGTCAACGATATTCTCGATTTGGAACGCTTAGAATCGGATCGAGCTGTCTTAGAAAAAACCACCTGCAATGCAGCTGATTTAATTCAACAAGCAGTAGCCGTAGTCCAAGCGATCGCCAATCAGCAAAATATTACCTTTAAGATCCACCCTACCAATGCTCAAGTTTGGGCGGCGGCTGATGCTATTGTGCAAACACTCACCAATTTGTTAGGTAATGCGATTAAATTCTCCTCTGCCGATTCTACTATTACCCTCAGTGTCCAACAGCAAACAGACCACGTACTGTTCCAGATCGCAGATCAAGGACGAGGTATCCCCGCAGACAAGTTAGAAGCAATCTTTGGAAGATTTCAGCAAGTAGATGCCTCTGATTCTCGCACCAAAGGCGGCACAGGCTTGGGATTGGCAATCTGTCGTAGTATTATTGATCGGCATGGTGGGCAAATCTGGGCCGAAAGTACT
>NZ_JADEXF010000240.1 GCF_015207245.1 Nostoc cf. edaphicum LEGE 07299 | reverse complement strand
GATAAAAGGTGGTGTCTTTTGTGTAACGAACTTGTCAGCTTTGCTGGTTCAAGTAGCATAAAATATATTATCCCGGACGTTGAAATTGGCTATGACATTGAGCGATATACAGAACGTTACCATTAACAACAGCTATGTTGCTGTAGTTAGGCTAGATAATCAAAAGCTTTCGGGTGAAAAAACGTTTCTGTTCTCTTAGCTACTCCTCAGTTTCCGCCACTCCAGTAGGATACCATTACTCAAAATCTCTACCATTACAAATGGATTAATTCACTGGTCAAGCAGCTATTACACTCCAGGACTATTTTACCAGTTTTAACAACGTCATTGACTTATTGCCAGAATTTAAAGAGTCTAGCGTTGGATAACAATTTTCGCGATCGCAGTATGCCAAAGTCGCCTGGAAACATAAGGCTTTACCCCGGCAGTATGTATCGTGTGGTGTCGATTTGGAGACAAGCATTTAGCAAAAATAAGATAGCTAACTGCTTACAAAACCAGAGTTTTTCATTAATTAGTAGGCAACAGAATTACTGTAGCTACACAATCCACAGTACTAACTATGCCCTATGTCTGCTTATTCGATTGATACTGCCTTAGCGGAGTTAGAAAGCCTTATCAATAATTGTGAAAAGGCTGTGATGAGGTCTATAGAGGAAAAAAACATGAAGTCAGATAAATCAGATAAATCAGTGTCAATCAACAGAATTAACAGACAATTACAACACAACCCTATCGCCATTGTTGGAATGGCTTCTCTATTACCTCAAGCCAGAAATTTGCGGGAATACTGGCAAAATATAGTAAACAAAATTGACTGTATTACTGATGTTCCTTCCACTCACTGGAGTGTTGAAGATTATTACGATCCGAATCCTAGAACTACTGAAGATAAAACCTACTGCAAAAGAGGTGGTTTTCTTCCAGAGGTTGATTTTAACCCGATGGAATTCGGCATACCTCCCAGCATTTTAGAAGTCACAGATGTATCGCAACTATTAAGTTTTGTGGTTTCGAAAGAGGCAATGGAAGATGCAGGTTATGGCGAAAAACGTGATTTTAACCGCGAGATGGTTGGGGTAATCTTAGGCGTGGCTATGGCCAAGCAATTAGGAATGCCACTTTCTGCGAGATTGGAATATCCGATTTGGGAAAAAGCGCTCAAAAGCAGTGGTTTATCTAATGAAGATACCCAAAAAATCGTTGATAAAATTAAAAGCGCTTATGTGAAATGGGATGAGAACGCTTTCCCTGGAATGTTAGCTAACGTAGTCGCGGGTAGAATTGCCAATCGCCTAAATTTTGGCGGGATGAATTGTGTTGTTGATGCTGCTTGCGCTAGTTCCTTTGGTGCTTTAAAAATGGCAATTAGCGAACTAGTAGAGCATCGTTCTGACATGATGCTAACTGGTGGTGTTGATACTGACAACACCATCATGGCTTACATCTCGTTCAGCAAAACACCGGCTGTTTCTCCTAGTGAAAATGTCAAACCTTTCGATGCTAAATCTGATGGGATGATGCTGGGTGAAGGTATCGGGATGATTGTCCTCAAACGGTTAGAAGATGCTGAACGGGACAACGATAAAATATATGCCGTAATTAAAGGTATTGGTACTTCCAGCGATGGGCGTTATAAGAGCATTTATGCTCCCCGCAAAGAAGGTCAAGTTAAAGCTTTAGAACGTGCCTATGAAGATGCCGGTTTTTCTCCCGCTACTGTTGGTTTGATGGAAGCACATGGCACTGGCACAATGGCTGGAGATCCGACAGAATTCGGTTCTTTAAAAGACTTCTTTGATGTACATGATGACAAAAAGCAGCATATCGCTTTGGGTAGTGTGAAATCGCAAATCGGACACACAAAAGCGGCTGCGGGTGCGGCGAGTTTGATTAAAACTGCTTTGGCTTTACATCACAAAGTATTACCGCCCACAATTAACATCACTGAGCCGAACCCCAAACTCAACATTAAAAATTCATCCTTTTATTTGAATACCGAAACCAGACCTTGGATTCGTCCAGAAGGGGAAGCACCAAGACGCGCAGGTGTGAGTTCCTTTGGGTTTGGTGGCACTAACTATCACGTTGTCTTGGAAGAATATGAAGCTGACCAGAACGCCGCCTACCGCTTACATAGTGATGCTAGTGAAGTGCTGTTATTTGCTCCTACAGTAGACCAATTGTTGAGCAAATCTGAAGAGATTTTAGGTAAGTTGCAATCGCCAGACGCACCTACACATTACGCACAATTAGTCAATGAGTGCAAATCACAACAAATTCCCCTTTCTGCTGCCAGATTTGGATTTGTAGCTGAGAATCTGGAAGAAGCTTGCAAGTTTCTGCAAACTAGCATTGAGTGGCTGAAACACAAAGGAACAGCAGCATCTTGGGAGCATCCCCAAGGGATTTATTACCGTTCCTCTGGTATGGAGTTGGGCGGAAAAGTTGTCTCTCTATTTTCTGGGCAAGGTTCGCAATACCTAGAGATGGGACGCGAACTGGTGATGAATTTTCCTTTGATGCGCCGTCTTCATGGTTATATGGATAGCCTGTTGCTCAAAGATAATTTGCAGCCGTTGTCAGAAATCGTTTTTCCTCATCCTGTGTTTGGAGAGGCAGAAAAAAATGTCCAAATTGCTGCCTTGCAACGCACAGAATATGCTCAGCCAGCGATCGGGGTGTTGAGTGCAGGGATGTATAGCATACTGCAACAAGCTGGATTTAAGTCAGATTTTGTTGCCGGTCACAGCTTTGGTGAACTAACAGCGCTATGGGCTGCGGGGGTTTTGAGTACAGAAGATTACTTGTTCTTAGTGAAAGCTAGGGGTCAAGCAATGGCTGCACCCGAAGATCCAGATCATGATGCGGGTAGTATGTTGGCTGTTAAAGAAGATATCAGCAAAGTGGAAGCAGTGCTGAGACATTTTCCGCAAGTTGCGATCGCTAATCAAAATTCTCCCACTCAATTTGTCTTGGCTGGGCCTACCGCAGAAATAGCGAGAATCAAAGAGGCTTTACACGAGAAAGGATATACAGCTGTATTGCTACCTGTATCAGCAGCGTTCCATACACCGCTAATTGCCTTTGCTCAGAAATCCTTTGCGATCGCTACTAAGTCCGTCAAATTCCAAAGTCCCAAAATCCCTGTTTACAGCAACGTCACCAGTAAGCAGTATCCCAAAGAAGCCCAAGGTATTCAAAAAATCCTCGAAAGCCACCTTTCCAACTCAGTGCTGTTTAAACAGGAAATTGAAAATATCTATGCGGCGGGTGGTACTTGCTTTGTGGAATTTGGGCCGAGAAGAATTCTCACCAACTTGGTGAAAGATATCCTTGGCGATCGCCCTCATATCACCGTATCTTTGAACCCTAGCGTTCAAAAGAATAGCGATCGCTCTTTGCGAGAAGCAGTTGTACAGTTGCGGGTAATTGGTATGGCTTTGAATAACCTCGATCCTTACCAACTTCCCCAAACTATCCCCCCAATTGAGACGAAGAAGACATTAAATGTCCGTTTAAACGGCATAAACTACAGATCCGAAAAAACGAAAAATGCCTTCGCTCTAGCTTTGCAAGATGGGCACAAGGTGACATTACCCGCGCCCGAATATTCTGAAGCGGCTCCTTTATTTAGCAGCCCAGGTGTGACTCCACCTGTAGCAGTGATAGAAACTAACGGACATAAAAAACTTACCCCAGCAATGAACGGTGTGACTGCTAGTATCATCACCCAGCCAGAGCAACAGATGAATCCTGTTACCCTGTCACAACCAGTCCAGGAATCTAAGATGCAACCAACACCAGAAAAACTTACAAATTACGAACAACTTTTAGCAAGTTTAGAATATCTCCTGACACAGTTCCAGGAAAATCAAGCCGAGAATTTACAAGTTCACGGTACTTATCTCAACCATCAAATGGAATACGCCAAAGCGTTTTTCCAACTGATGCAGCAGCAGAATTCATTGTTGAGTGAAAGTAAATCAACAGCCGAAACTGCCAAAATGAAGCTAGTTGTCATGGAAAGCTTAGAGCGTAGCATGATGCAGTTTCACTCCCAACAAGGTGAAACTCTACGCATCCATGAGCAATATCTTCAAGAGCAGTTGGAATATACCAAAAACTTTTTCCAACTCATACAGCAAGAATATTCTCAAATCATCTCTGGTGATGGAGCAACCCAACTAACAGAGAAACTCAGCAATTTCACTCCATTCACAACAGAAACAACTGTTAGTGATGCACCAGTACCTCCTACTACCAAGATAGTAGAAAGCCAGCCTTTGCCTGTAACTGAGCCTGTAGCTAAAAATGGCTTAAATGTTACCCAAGAACCTCTCGCGCCCACTCCCCAGGTGATAGAGCCTGTAGTTGAAACTTCCTATTCCCCACTTCCCACCCCTCACTTCGCCACTGTCGAGACAGTAGAGCCTGTAGTCGCGCCACCTGTCCCAGTAGTAGAATCCCAACCTGAAGTTGTAGTCAAAATTAGCTCACCTCCAGTCAGCGAAGTTGTTGCATTCACTCCAGAACCAGCACCCACAACTGCTGCACCTGTATCTGGCGCAACCATCGATATTGTTGACTTGGGTAAAAACCTCTTAGCCATCACCAGCGACAAGACCGGCTACCCAGTCGAAATGCTGGAAATGGACATGGATATGGAGGCTGATTTAGGAATTGACTCCATCAAACGGGTGGAAATCTTAGGGGCGCTACAAGAAATGTACCCCAACTTACCCAAGCCCAATTTAGAAGAACTGTCAGAAAAACGCACCATCGGTCAAGTTGTAGAGTATCTGCAATCTCACGCTTCCAAAAGTGTTTCTGTAGAAATTGCAGTTCACGAAATACAACAAGCAGCCGAGGTTCCAGTAGAGACTGCACCAGTAGTTGAGGTAGTCATTGCACCGGAACCAAGCATAGTTGTCACATTCACCCCAGAACCAGAACCTGCTCTCGCTACAAGTGATGAATTTGCAAACTTAGGTGAAACCCTGTTAGCCATCACCAGCGATAAGACCGGTTATCCAGTAGAGATGCTGGAACTGGAAATGGATATGGAAGCCGACTTAGGCATTGACTCGATTAAACGGGTAGAAATTTTAGGGGCGATGCAAGAAATGTACCCCAACTTACCCAAGCCAAATATCGAAGAACTTGGAGACCTCCGCACCATCGGTCAAATAGTCGATTACCTACAGCAGTTGGCTGGAGGTGAAAAAAAAAAGTCTGAACCTGAGTTTGTCCAACAACCACCGGAATTAGAGCATACTATCCAGCGTCATCCGGTCAAACTCAGAAGTCTACCACAGCCCGATTATTTGGATTTCACGTTACCAGAGGGACACATCGGTTTAATCACCGATAATGGTTCCCTCACCACTTATAAATTAACTGAATCCCTAATCGAGAAAGGCTGGAAAGTAGTAGTTATCAGCTTCCCCCAATCGCTCATCGCCCAACAAGCGCCCTTACCCACAGGAGTAACCCGCGTCACCTTAGCAAACTTAAGTGAAGAACATCTTCAACAACAATTGCAAGCGATCGCATCTCACTGCGGAACGATTGGGGCCTTCATCCACTTACATCCGATGTTTGTAGGAAATCATACCGGAAGTATTTCTTATAACAAACAAGAAAAGGCGATCGTCAAGCACGTATTTTTGATGGCGAAACACCTTAAACCCTCTCTCAACGAAGCCGCAAAACATGGACGTAGTTGTTTCTGCACAGTTGCTCACCTTGATGGAGCCTTCGGCTTAGAGTACAAAGTCAACTTCGGTGCGATCGGCGCTGGTTTGTTCGGATTAACCAAAACTCTGAGATGGGAATGGCCAAAAGTATTTACTCGTGCGATCGATTTGAGTCCCAGACTTGACGCTAAACAGTCAGTACAAAACATCATCGCCGAACTTCACGACCCCAACCTTTATATAAGTGAAGTTGGCTACGGCTCCCAAGGACGAGTGACTATTATCGCCGATTAAAAGGTTGATTAACGCCGTATGTAAATTTATCTCAAACCTAACCCCCAACTCCTTCCCTACTAGTGTTGGGGAGTAAGAATCAAAGCCTCGGTGTACACACAAGTCGAATTACCCCCCTTAATCCCCCCTTGGAAAGGGGGGAAATAAGAAATCCAGTTCCCTCCCCAATACATACGGGGAGGGTT
>NZ_JADEXF010000239.1 GCF_015207245.1 Nostoc cf. edaphicum LEGE 07299 | reverse complement strand
AATTAATACCGCCCATCTCATAGAGACAGGCGGTTTTTTTAACGTTGATTTCTCAACAAATGCTAGAAAGTTCTAACTTATAGTATTCGGTTCAAACTAACTAATGTTAAATCGAAGAACCGAGTCCGGCGTAGGCACCATAAAAGAAAATGCCCAAGACTGTAATTATACCTAAACCTGCGATCGTAGCGACGACCCACAGGGGAATTCTCCCACTTCCAGACACAGCTTCTCTCCTCCCTTAACAACAAATCAACACACGTTGAATAAACAAAGATTAACAACAATACTTCCAGTTAGTTAAAGAAGTAACTGGAAAACAGAATCCCCAGAACGAAAACTAGTAGTAGTCCCAGGTATAGCGAAGTCCGGTTTAGTTCAACCGGCTGATTATTGGGATTGGGCGATCTTTCTGCCATAGTTGCTCCTAACGTTGAATAAATTGCATTGCGGCGATCGCGCCCAAAAAGAATACAGTTGGTACACCTAAGGTGTGTACTGCCAGCCATCTAACGGTAAAAATTGGATAGGTAACTGGTTGATTGATGTTGTTTCCGCTAGTCATGATCTCAAACTACTTTCCAATAAATTCTTCAACTTGTTTTTTAGCTTCAAAACGGTTCTTCACAATGGGCACTTCCTGCCGCGCTGGTGTGAAATACTCGTTGGGACGGGGTGTACCAAAAGCATCATAAGCCAGTCCGGTGCTGACAAATAGCCAACCAGCAATAAATAATGCTGGGATGGTGATGCTGTGAATTACCCAGTAACGAACGCTAGTAATGATGTCCGAAAACGGACGTTCTCCAGTGGTACCTGACATTTAGATCCCTACCTTATACATAGAGTGTTATTGAGTTTATTATCCTACAAAGATAAGAAAGAGTTACAAGTTGCAACGTTCTTCTCAGAAATTGGCTATGGGGATTAGGGGAGAGGTTATAGGTGACAGGGGAGAGGGAATAATCTGTAACCTGTAACCTGTACCCTATTCCCTTCTTCAAGCTGCCTCTGGGGAAGTTGCTTCAGGGTTCGGTAGATATTTGAGCAAAACGCCGCGATCGCCAATTATAAATCCCCGCTCTGGCTCTAAGAACACAATCTTGTACAAATTAGCCGCAACTTCTTCGATGTCACGGTCTTTTTCCCAAGTTTTGCCACCGTCGCCACTGCGTAGCAAATTACCGCTACCGCCACCTACCCAAATTTCATCGGGTGTGCGATATGCCAAATCTAGTAAACCCCAACTGGTGGATAACTCTGGATATTTTGCCTCTTGCCATTCTTCAGGTTTAGTTGGGTCACTAAACTGAACTTGACCTCCTCTAGCTAGCAACCACAATTGCCCATTTTCACCAAAGCCCATGTTTTCTACCCGCCGAGAACTATTGCGGTTATGGGGAACCCAAGCATCTTGGCCTGGTTCCCAAGTCGAGTAGAAGCTACCCTTAGCAGAAACAGCAATATATTTACCATCAGGAGAACGTTCCAAGTTACGCACCACACCCACTGCTGATTCCACCTGGGCTTTCCAGTTTTTGCCGCCGTCTGTGGTCTTATATATGGCTCCAACATTAGTAGCCATTTCCGCTGTATTGTCTGCTAGCGCCTTAACTGCGATCGGGCTACCTGGTAACTTTTCGCTCAGGGGGATACGCGACCAAGAAGCACCTTCATCGGTAGTATGTAGTAAAAGTCCAGGCTCTCCGGCAATCCAGCCTTCTTTACCTGCAAAACTTACTGAGTCAAAGCGATACTTCTGTTCATCCAGTTGCAGTGTTATTGGTTTCCAGGTATTACCACCGTCATTGGTTTCCAATAGGGTGGCATTGCTACCGACTAAGTAGCCATGCTCAAGGTTATCAGTAAAAGCAATATCCAATAAATTTGAGTCTGTTGGCACAGAAATTACTTTCCAAGGGTTGTAGCTAACAGAGGGAACTTGGCTACAACCTATGCACATCACGACTACTATTAACAAGGCAAATATTCGTTGCCAACCTTTCACAATTGAATGCATCAGTATTTCTTAGTTATTTCTAAATTTTTGTAGGAGTTGGCAGCCAGGATGCTGTAGAACCCTGGCTTTTTGATTTTGAATTTTGTTAGCGCAGTGTAAAGCCTCTGGTAGAGAGTGTTATTTGGAATTGCTTAAAGGCTGTCATTGTAAGCCGTAAAGACTGATAAAAAACAAGAAGCCAAGAGCCAAAGCACCAAAAATTAGGATATTCTTTTGGGTTGGCGTTAGGTTGTTAACACCCAAACCATAACCGAGATTTTCTTTAAAGCCGGATGCAGTACCGGCAGGGCCGATGTTGGCAAAAGCGGTCTTTTTAGCAGAACAAACTGGACAGCGCCAATTTATGGGCAGTTCTGCAAAGCTTGTACCTGAAGCAATATCATCTTTGTCGTCTCCCTTTTCGGGTTCGTAAACATAACCGCAGGCGCGACACTCGTAGCGGTCTAACACCGTAGTCTCAACAGCTGGTTCGCTCATGGCTAAGGCCTCGCAAAGGAGAAATCTTAAATATACGTTAAAAATTATGACATAATTGTTAGACTTTTCTATCACTAGCAAAAGCGAATCAAATACTTGAAGTCCGTCTGTTTCCCAGATTTCAGAAAAACCAAACAGATATAATGTAAAAGAAAGTTACGCAGTTAAGGGATTGGGCGTTGGGTAAAACAGTTCCGAGTTCCGAAAGTTCTGAGTAAAGAAGTGAGATTCCTACTCAGCACTCAGCACTCAGCACTCAGCACTCAGCACTCAGCACTCAAAACTCACTACTTAAAATACTCCATAAGCGGTAGATACTCATTGTGTTTGTCCTCAGCGGTTACGAGTACCTTCTAGGCTTCTTCATCATCTGTAGCCTAGTACCTGCCTTAGCGCTCTCAGCTTCCAAGCTCCTACGACCCAGTGGTTACGCTCCAGAACGTCGCACCACTTATGAATCTGGCATGGAACCCATCGGGGGAGCCTGGATTCAGTTCAACATCCGCTACTACATGTTTGCTCTGGTCTTCGTCGTCTTTGATGTGGAGACTGTTTTCTTGTATCCTTGGGCGGTAGCTTTCCACCGTTTGGGGCTATTAGCATTTATTGAAGCGCTAGTCTTTATTGCAATTCTTGTAGTCGCTTTAGTTTACGCATGGCGTAAAGGAGCTTTGGAATGGTCTTGAATTCTAACTTAACAACCCAGGGTAAAGAACGAATCATCAACCCCATTGAGCGTACTAATGTCACTCAAGACCTTTCCGAAAACGTCATTTTGACGACGGTTGACGATCTTTACGACTGGGCGCGGCTTTCTAGTCTGTGGCCGTTGTTATTTGGTACTGCTTGCTGCTTTATTGAGTTTGCAGCTTTAATTGGTTCCCGATTTGACTTTGACCGTTTTGGGCTAATTCCCCGTTCTAGCCCCCGCCAAGCCGATTTAATTATTACGGCAGGGACTATTACGATGAAGATGGCTCCGCAATTGGTGCGTCTTTACGAACAAATGCCAGAGCCAAAGTATGTAATTGCGATGGGAGCTTGTACAATTACTGGCGGGATGTTCAGCGTTGATTCCCCCACAGCAGTGCGCGGAGTCGATAAACTGATTCCTGTGGATGTGTATTTGCCTGGTTGTCCTCCCCGTCCAGAAGCAATTATCGACGCAATCATTAAGCTGCGGAAGAAAATCGCCAATGAATCGATGCAAGAGCGGGATAAAATTAAGCAAACCCACCGCTATTACAGCACGACTCATAACCTGAAGCCAGTAGAAGAAATCTTAACTGGTAAGTATTTGCAGTCAGCAACTCGCTCTGCACCACCAAAGGAATTGGCAGAAGCAATCGGTATGCCAATACCACCTGCACTGCTGACAGAAAAGGCGCAAAAGGAGGAACAAACCCGTGGCTGAAGAAGAATCTAAACCAGTACCAGCAGAGAAAGAAGAGTCATTGGTACAAGCGGGTAAAGTTTCCCAGTGGTTGACGGAAAATGGCTTTGACCATGAGTTTTTAGCACCGGATAAGAATGGTGTAGAGATAATTAAGGTGACGGCAGATTTCTTGCTTCCTACCGCTACAGCCCTTTATGCCTATGGGTTTAATTATCTCCAGTTTCAAGGTGGTATTGACCTTGGGCCAGGACAGGAATTGGTAAGTGTGTATCACTTGATTAAAGTCGGTGATAATAGCGATCGCCCCGAAGAAGTTCGAGTTAAAGTGTTTTTACCACGGGAAAATCCTGTAGTGCCTTCTGTGTACTGGATTTGGAAGACCGCAGATTGGCAAGAGCGCGAGTCTTACGATATGTACGGCATTATCTACGAAGGACACCCAAATCTGAAGCGGATTTTGATGCCGGAAGATTGGGTAGGTTGGCCTTTGCGGAAGGATTACATCTCGCCTGATTTCTACGAGTTACAGGATGCTTATTAGAGATTGCTGAATCGAGACGCGATGAATCGCGTCTGTACAAGATAGTGGTTTCGGCAGTCATTAACCCCTTTCCGGTGGCGGAGAGGGGTTATGTTTTTGGTGTTTCATGTCAAGTTGGTTGACAAAACTTGCTGTAATTCATTTACTGTATTTACAGTTTTAATTGCTTGCTGAATTGCTTTTAATTTCTGCAAATCTGTAATTTGAGAGATTATCGGCATCAATTCTAAACCTTGATTGCCAAACTTAATTTCTAATGCTAATTCAATTCCTGAATATAATTCCTCCTTTCTTCCTCGCAGTTCTCCGCGTTCTTCCCCTTTGCTAAAAATTTCTTGATACCAAGGTGACTGCTCTAAAAGTGCCATATCCCACCTCAAAATTTGCTGAACTATTGCACTATCTAATACAAACGTAGCAAAAAATCCTAATACTGTTTCTAGTTGATTCAATTGTTCATCCGCACGTAAGATTCGCAATGCGTCTCGAATTGTAGACTCGTTATCACCTCCTTTGAGGATGGGTACAAATGGAAGTAGTGATGGTAATGGTTGTGCAAAGGCAATATTTACATCAACTTCCCACAGGTTAATGACACGGTAATCTTGAATAGCACGTAAACCAGCAATATTTAATTCATAACTTGTCGGTATTTCAGCGTCACTTGCCTTGAGGATATTAATTAGTACTGGATACGTTGGCAAATTATATTTTTCTTCTGCAAGTGCTGCATAAGCACGCATCCTGCGCGGCATTTCTGGTTTATAGCGCAGTTGTAATTCGTTAAGAACGAGAAATTTTCCGTGCTGAGGGCTTTCGGCACTGATTAAAACATCACTTTCTCGACTTATCCACTGAAATTCTGAGTTAAGAATTTCGCCAGCAACAATATCAGGAATTTGCGTTACCCATTTTACCCAGTTATCAGGTGCAAGGCTGATTAAGCGTTTGGTGCTGACATCGGCGGGTTTTATCATGGGGTTGTAAATGCACTGAAAGTTATCAAATAATTGTACTTAAGAGGATGTTTGAAAAGTGGTATGTTGTGATTTTAATCGAATTATTACCCCCCTTAATCCCCCCTTATAAAGGGGGGAAACAAGAAAATCCGGTTCCCTCCCCTTTATAAGGGGAGGGTTAGGGTGGGGTAAATATTTGATACATCAATTATGACTTTTCAAACATCCTCTAAGACTGGATTACAGATATTCAGATTAGCATCGCACCCAATCTAAGATAATTTGAGTGCGATGTCTATGACGGGCTTTGCCTACGCAATTCCTGACTAGAGAAAACTTTTTGACGCAGAGGGGCGCAAAGGAGATGTCTAAGATGCTCAGTGAAATTTTTTAGTAATCGGAATCGCTTTCTCTACCGTTGTATCTATATTTATGGGAAGATTTAACCTAAATATTTAAAGTAGTATGTCAGAAACACCCCAAGACGATCGCATTTGGATCGTGACGGATGATACCCCTCAAATATCGATTCCTAACGGTGCTAAAGGCGGGAGTTCTAATACACGCAGTTGGGGAGACGAAACTATCAGGGAAAGCACTGGTAGCAAAGGGGTAGGAGATGCTGTTAAGGTTAGCGCTCAAACATTAGAGCAAAATATGACTCACTTTCTCAAACTCGTGGGAAGTTTGTTTAGTCAAGCTGAACAGCAAGCAAAAGTCAACTCCAAGATGCAGCTAGATGAAATTGAGCTATCGGTAGAAATTAGTGCAGATGGGGAAGTTAAATTAATTGGCAGTGGTGTCAAAGCTGGGAGTAAAGGAGCAATTAAGCTGAATT
>NZ_JADEXF010000238.1 GCF_015207245.1 Nostoc cf. edaphicum LEGE 07299 | reverse complement strand
ACACCATCAAATTGTGGAATCGGGAGACAGGCAAAGAAATTACCACCCTGAGTGGGCATAACGATAAGGTCATCAGCATCGTCTTCAGCCCGGATGGCAAAACTTTAGCTTCCGCAAGTTATGACAACACCATCAAATTGTGGAATCGGGAGACAGGCAAAGAAATTACCACCCTGAGTGGGCATAGCGCTCCGGTGATCAGCGTCGTCTTCAGCCCGGATGGCAAAACTTTAGCTTCCGCAAGTTATGACAAAACCATCAAATTGTGGAATCGGGAGACAGGCAAAGAAATTACCACCCTGAGTGGGCATAGCGCTCCGGTGCTCAGCGTCGTCCTCAGCCCGGATGGCAAAACTTTAGCTTCCGCAAGCTTTGACAACACCATCAAGTTGTGGAATCTCGACACAGGCAAAGAAATTACCACCCTGAGTGGGCATAGCGCTCCGGTCAACAGCGTCGTCTTCAGCCCGGATGGCAAAACTTTAGCTTCCGCCAGTGCTGACAACACCATCAAATTGTGGAATCGGGAGACAGGCAAAGAAATTACCACCCTAAGTGGGCATAGCAGTTTGATCAACAGCATCGTCTTCAGCCCGGATGGCAAAACTTTAGCTTCCGCAAGTCTTGACAACACCATCAAATTGTGGAATCGGGACACAGGCAAAGAAATTACCACCCTGAGAGGGCATAGCAGTTTTGTCAACAGCGTCGTCTTCAGTCCGGATGGCAAAACTTTAGCTTCCGCCAGTCGGGACAACACCATCAAATTGTGGAATCTGAATCTTGATGATTTATTAGCACAGGGTTGCAGTTGGCTTAAGGGTTATTTGGCTACCCATCCTAATGCGGCTAAGGTGTGTCCAAGGGAGTAGAGATGAGGGAGATGTGGTTCGACTTCGCTCACCAACCGGGGAAATGAGAGAGTTATAGCGAGTTAATATTCAAAAAGAGCGATCGCTTGGTAAATTAGAGATGCGTAGGCGAAGCCCATCGAAGATATCGCAGTTTAAAACCTAATTTTTGTAGTGATTCTCAGCTTAAATGTAGAGTAAAAAGGCGATCGCTTGGTAAATTAGAGATGCGATCGCAGTTCTGAACTCGGTGTTTCAAGTTCCGAACACCAATGACCAAGCAAAAAGGTCGAAGTTCCGAGTTCCGAACACCAATGAATGAGCAAAAAGGTGGAAGTTCCCAGTTCCGAACACGAATCGCCGAGCAAAAAGGTGGAAGTTCCCAGTTCCGAACACCAATGAATGAGCAAAAAGGCTGAAGTTCCGAGTTCTGAACACGAATGACCGAGCAAAAAGGTCGAAGTTCCGAGTTAAACCTCCGGTTCCACTCCCAGCGCTTTTAACTGAGCAGCTAATCTCTCTGCACGTTGCCGTTCTTTTGCTGCTAACTCCAAACCCCACAGTAATAGTTCGCCGTTGTCATTCCACCAACGTAACCAATAACCTATGCGATTTTCTCGGCTGCCTTGCCATACGCCTAAAAATAAGTTCATTTCGGCAATCCAGTGACGATTATTTGCATCTGGTGTTTGCAGTTCATAATTTCCTAAATTATCTCGCCGATAAACTTCTAACACTCCCCCTTCTGGTTCAAAAATGGCATAGTTTGGCACTTGTAAAATCTGCTCATAATAAAACCATTTACCTGGGGGATAGGTCGGTTTACTCGAATACTCTCCACCTTCGGTATCTGAGAGAAATTCCATCACAATTACCGGAATATCACCTTGAAGTCGTGGCGTATAACTGCGCTTCACTTCTTCTCGTGAGACTCGAATAGATGGTACATATCCCCAATCTGGCGCTTTGACCACAAATCGATTATTCAAGTTGGCGCAGATACCGTAGTTAGTGATGGTTAAAGCATCGGCGGGTAATCTGCCAGCAAGTTCCAAGCTTTCTGTTAAAGCAGCAGCCAAGAGTGGCTGATTAATGTTATCCACTGGCTCGTTGTCTAAAACAAAATCATCAGGTAACTTTTCCCAAGTGACATTATGGGTGGCTGCATTGACTAGCATGATCGGAATATCTCAAGTACAAATTCAATTTCTAATGACCCGATTAAAAAATTGCATACCGCGTTACTCCTGAGCAAGGGTTCGCACTTCTTCCACTGACAATCCCAAAGCTTGGGCAATCTGTTCAATGCTCAAATTCATTTGCAATAATCGGGGTATGGCATCTCTTCTGGCTTGTTCTGCAAGTTCCGCCCGTTGTCGTTCTTGTTCAGCCCTTTGCCGTTCTTGTTCAGCCCGTTGCCTTTCTTGCTCGGCGTTGCGAGAAATTTCTGTATAAGTTAAAAACCGTTCTCCATCAGGGCGATATAGCTGCAAACCCTCTGGTAATGGAGCAAACCGAATTTTTAACCGAGGACTCACCCAATCTCCCATTTGGGGGATGACATCTAAACCGTCTTCGCCACGCAACCAACCGCACAAATTATTGCGATCGGGATCGTAAATGTAGTACTCTTCCACCCCATAGCGATCGTAGAACAATAATTTCTTGTCCATCTCAGTTTGGGTGTTGCTGGGAGAAAGAATCTCAAACACCACTTGCGGTGCAATTCCCTGCTCTTTCCATTGTTGGTAGCATAAGCGATCGCCTTTTGGTCTACCCAATACCACCATCACATCTGGGGCGTTAACGATTTTGTTACGTCCCTCTACGGGATACCAAAATAAATCTCCCGCGACAAATACATTTGGATCGTCGGCAAATAGCCAATCTAAATTCTGCTTAATTTCTACAATCCAGCCAAACTGTATGGTATTATTAGCCACTGGTTGTCCGTCACTATCTCGGTAGATGACCTCTGGCTGGGTCGGCGGTTGGATTTGCGATACCATAGCTTCGCCCTCAGAAGGATTTAAATCGGGATGCTTCCAAATTAGCAGACTCTTAAGGATATCTGCGCCATGAATCTGGAATGATAACTAACTAAAACAGTACGATTGTTCTACTATAAACTGATTAAAGATAGTATTATTAAGGACTGTTTCATAAGAAACTCCCTCTTTGCCGCCCAATATGTCAGACAAACAGCTAGCAGCATCCTTGAATGGACATCTTCCGTACCCCAGCCACAACAGCCAGAATACCATTCGGATTCGGGGTGCTAGGCAGCATAATCTGAAAAATATTGACTTGGAATTGCCACGCGATCGCCTAATCGTATTCACTGGCGTTTCTGGTTCTGGTAAGTCTTCCCTAGCCTTTGATACCATTTTCGCTGAAGGGCAACGTCGCTATGTGGAATCCCTCAGCGCCTACGCACGGCAATTTTTAGGACAACTGGATAAGCCGGATGTCGAAGCCATTGAAGGCTTAAGTCCAGCAATTTCTATTGACCAAAAGTCAACCTCTCATAACCCCCGTTCCACTGTCGGTACGGTGACAGAGATTTACGACTATTTACGACTGTTATTTGGTCGCGCTGGCGAACCCCATTGTCCGATATGCGATCGCTGTATTGCCCCTCAGACAATCGATGAGATGTGCGATCGCATCATGGAATTACCAGATCGCACCCGCTTCCAAATTCTTGCACCCGTTGTCCGGGGAAAGAAGGGCACACACCGTAAGCTTTTGTCAAGTCTGGCATCCCAAGGTTTTGTGCGCGTGCGGATCAATGGCGAGATCCGCGAACTGTCAGATTCCATTGAATTGGATAAAAATTTTACCCACACCATCGAAGTGGTAATTGACCGCTTGGTGAAAAAGGCTGATATTCAGGAGCGTTTGGTTGATTCCCTGTCTACGTGTCTCAAGCAATCGGGTGGGATTGCGGCGATTCTGGTGAGTCTGCTTGGTGACGATGGACAAGAAAAAGAAGAAGAGTTAGTCTTTTCGGAAAACTTTGCCTGTCCAGAACATGGCGCGGTAATGGAGGAACTATCACCACGATTGTTCTCGTTTAACTCGCCTTATGGTGCTTGTCCGCACTGTCACGGTATCGGGACTTTAAGAAGATTTGCGCCAGACTTGATCGTACCCGACTGGGAAGCGCCAGTTTACGCTGCGATCGCGCCTTGGTCAGAAAAAGATAATTCTTATTATTTGGAATTACTCTATAGTGTAGGGCAGATTTATGGATTTGAGTTACAGACAAATTGGGGCAAGCTGACAGAAGAACAGCAGCAAATTCTTCTGTATGGCGAGAAAGATGAACGAGCCGCAGAAGCTCAAAGAAAGCAGAGTTTTAAAGGTGCTATTCCAATTTTGCAACGGCAGTATGAAGGTGGTTCAGAATTAATTAAGCAAAAATTAGAGCAGTATTTAATCGATCAACCGTGCGAGGTTTGTAAAGGAAAACGGTTAAAACCAGAAGCCTTGGCGGTGAAGTTGGGACAATATGGGATTTTAGAATTGACTACCGTATCAATTCGAGATTGTCGGGAGAGAATTGAGCAATTTAAGTTGAGCGATCGCCAGTTACAAATTGCTGATTTAGTCCTGAGAGAAATCAAAGCAAGATTGCAATTCTTGTTAGATGTAGGTTTAGATTACCTCACCCTTGACCGTCCCGCCATGACTCTTTCCGGTGGCGAAGCCCAACGAATTCGTCTAGCAACACAAATTGGTTCTGGATTAACGGGAGTTCTCTACGTTTTAGATGAACCGAGTATTGGTTTGCATCAACGAGATAATGGCAGGTTGCTCAAAACCTTAACAAAATTGCGCGATTTGGGTAATACATTAATTGTGGTTGAACACGATGAAGAAACTATTCGCGCAGCCAACCACATTGTTGATATTGGCCCTGGTGCAGGAATTCACGGCGGAAATATTATCGCCCAAGGTGATTTTCAGGCGTTGTTAGCAGCAGAAGATTCCTTGACAGGTGCATATTTATCAGGAAGGCGAGTAATTACCACACCAGCAGAACGCCGAGAAGGGAATGGGCGCAGTTTGGGAATTAAAAATGCCCATCGCAACAATTTACAAAACATAGATGTAGACATTCCGCTAGGTAAACTCGTCTCGATCACTGGTGTGTCTGGTTCTGGCAAATCTACCCTGATTAACGAATTACTATATCCATCTCTGCAACACCATTTAACTAAGAAAGTTCCCTTACCGAGACATTTGGATAAAATTCAGGGATTAAACGCGATTGATAAAGCGATCGTTATCGATCAATCTCCCATTGGACGCACACCACGTTCCAACCCTGCAACTTACACAGGAATTTTCGATGCCATTCGGGATGTATTTTCCCAAACAGTAGAAGCCAAAGCTAGGGGTTACAAACCTGGACAATTTTCCTTCAACGTTAAAGGTGGACGTTGCGAAGCTTGTAGCGGACAGGGTGTAAATGTTATTGAAATGAACTTTCTCCCGGATGTCTACGTGCAATGCGAAATTTGTAAAGGTGCAAGATACAACCGCGAAACTTTGCAGGTGAAGTACAAAGATAAGTCGATTTCTGATGTATTGAGAATGACAGTTGAGGAAAGTTTAGACTTTTTCCAGAATATACCGAAAGCGATCGCGCGTTTGCAAACTTTATTTGATGTCGGCTTGGGTTATGTCCAACTAGGACAACCTGCCACTACTTTATCAGGTGGTGAAGCGCAACGGGTAAAATTGGCGACAGAACTATCTCGACGCGCCACAGGTAAGACACTTTATTTAATAGATGAACCGACAACAGGGTTATCTTTTTACGATGTCCACAAATTGTTAGATGTGTTGCAACGATTGGTAGATAAAGGTAATTCAATATTAGTAATTGAACACAACTTAGATGTAATTCGTTGTTCTGATTGGGTGATAGATTTGGGACCAGAAGGTGGCGACAAAGGCGGACAATTGATCGCTGTAGGGACACCAGAGGAGGTTGCAAAAAATCCCAGGTCTTATACTGGGCAATATTTAAAGCAGGTGTTGAAACAGTATCCGGCTATGAAGAAGTAGTAGGATGGTTTAGTGAAAGCTAGCGCATCCTACTACCCCACCACCATATCTAATTTCATACTTGTTTTTAAAATATTCAATTTTTGTATGTTGTATTACAGTATGGATGAGTCAACTGTGCATTTTCTAAAGTCCCTAGACCACCATCAGCTTTTCTCTTGATATGATCTATAGAGTTAAGACGAGTAGGGAGACAGCCACCACAGATTTTACATCGTGGAGAACCAGGTAAAGCATCTCTGATAAAAGCTGCTGCTTTTGTCTCTCGTGAAAATTCTTTAGTTTGGGTATCGCTTGTATTACTTTTAGT
>NZ_JADEXF010000237.1 GCF_015207245.1 Nostoc cf. edaphicum LEGE 07299 | reverse complement strand
ATAGAATGATTGGACGTTCAATTAAATATAAAAATGGAGAAACTACTTCAATTCAGGGGATACCAGAACACTACTGTGAAACTTTGAAATGGTTCTTAGAGATATACTTACAGCATTCTAGCCCTAAAGCAACAAGAATATTTGAAGTATACAGTGGCTTTGATATCAGATATTTAGACGAGAATAAAATATCGCAAGCTCAGAGAGTTTTCCGTCAATTTGAAGCTGATATGCAGACAAACTTTAGCTTTCCCTCATTCAAGCTAACTATTAAAGAAGAGATAGGGCGTGAACAAGAAATGCCTCATGGACGATACCTGATTACAGATCAAATAGGAGTTTTGATCGAACGTGGATTTGATCTGCTGTGGACTGATCGGCAGATGGTAGACAATAGTCTTAACATCAGTACCAGTGATCGTCCTATTCGGGATGTAACCATTACCAGGATTTCAGAACCTAATAAAATCGAGACAGCAGTAAGCAGATTGCCGGATTTGTAATAATTAGGATATCAATGTTATTGATAAATATCTAGGTACTATGAGCCTAAATTGTTGATTAATTCTTCTATTGCTAAATTCTTTGTACCTTCAGGTAGATAATCAAAGACTTTTTTCAAAAGTTCTGGAGACGCATTTTGAGCAAACCAGTCTTCACTAGGATTCTCTTGAATATTCAAAAAATACTTTAAACGTTCTTCTATAGCTTCTCTATCTGCTTTATCCAATTGTCCAATTCTCTCTAACCAATTGGCTATTGTTTCAGCAGGGACTAGGAAGACGAATTCATGGAGCGATCGCTTGATGCTGTAGAGTTTGGGTTGAGAGGTGCGTTAGCGTAGCTTACCGCAGGTATCGCATCCTTAAAGACGAGTCAAGCTGTAATTCCTGTGTCTTATAAAGTTATAGTACTAAAGTTATAGTGCGCTGACTTTCATTGCAGGATGATCAATTAAACTCTTCCTCGTAGTCGCTCTTGCTCTCTATCGCTTCTCTGGTTAATCTGGAGTTTCATCCGATTGTATAAATTAACTTGAGGATCGGAATGGCTAATGGAAGCTACTAAAGCATAACGTTGCATTTCGATTTCATCTGGATTTGCCCACTTACGGTTACAATTTACAACTAGGATCATGGGCAAATTGTTATATTTTATAGCTTTCGACGTTATTTCTACTTGTCCTCTTTGCACTGTTCCTTTCTTCCGTAGCGTGGAAGTTGGAGACAAGTTACAAACGATGCTATGTCCCTTGTGTTTTTTCTTCAAGATATCCAGGGAGATTTCTGTGAATTTATCAGGTACATCTGTTTTACTAGCATCTACATAAGCATTCACGATACTTTCGCGATCAATTCCCTTGAAAAGATTGAATTCCATCGTGACTCCCAAATATGAGTCTCCACGAGTAGGACGAGTTGGTGGATCAAATGCCAAGGTGATTGATAGTAAGCGAGTACCTTTTACTTCAAAAAATTCGGGCGGTAATTGGGGAATTTCATAAATATGAAACTTGCCTGCTGGAATAAAGATATTGTCTTCTGATAAAACAACGTAATTCTCGGCAGAATACATTGCACGTTCCAAGTCACTCTGCCCATAGCCATAAATTGCTAACTGGTTCTCGATTTGTTTTGTATTTTGACTCTGAGATTGCTTACTATTACATTGAAATTCCACTGGAATTTCCTTGGGAAGAACCGCAGAGTTGACAATAAGCGCTCGAATCAAATTAGAACTAGCTTTTGGGTATTTTGTAAAAAGTTGAGCAGCAAGGTTAGCAACACGAGGTGCAGCAAAGCTTGTACCACTACAGATGTGAAATAAAGAACTGTTGAAATTTTTAGATAGGGTTAGAACAGAAACACCAGCTACACTATCTGGCAATACATTGACTTGAGGTAGACCTAGACTTTCTCGATAACTGAGGTCTAACACTAAATCTCCACCAAAGTCCACAACATCAGGTTTAATCATTCCATCTACGCCAAAGCCAGTTCTGGTAAATGGAGAAGGGTATCCTGATAAATTTGCGATCGCCTGACGACGAACATCAGAAGGTTCTGTGACACTACCGCGACCAAATGATAAAGAACCTACGGTCAATGCAATTGCTGAAGTTGCTGGGTCAATAATTCGAGCGCTCTTGTTCAGCAGATAATTTGGGTAATCAGTCCGTAGCTGCTCATTTGACTCTGCCTCTTCATAGAAAGCATTACCGGCTGAAATTACAAACAGAATATTTTTATGTTGGTATTGATAAGCAATTTCATCTATTTTGGCGGCTAGCCGAAACTGCTTCAGACCATCTCGGTAAATTTGATCGGCATTACCTAGCGAAATATTGATGACTTTGCAATTAGGATACTGTTCAACAAAAGCGCGAATAACTTCATCAAATTGAGTTTCTATGAGAAGATCCTCATCATATCTGTTATTTTCATCTGTTACACGAGCAGAAAATAACCAAGCTGTTGGATCAAAGGAACGCTGTTGAATGCAGTTCTCAACATTTCCATAGATAGCAATGCCAGCGACATTTGTACCATGCCCATGTACATCATCAGCTCCACCTTTTATGAATTGCCGTTTTGCATCTGGGAATACTTCAGCCTCACCCAGTACCTTAGAAATTAAAGGATGACCACGCTGTACACCAGAGTCAATAACAAGAACGCCGCAATTATTTTCAGGTGGGGGAACAACTTCGGGAAAACTAGAAATGGATAGATTATAGTCAGCAGTTGTTTCAAAAGCAGGTTGGGGAGGGCGATCAATTTCTTTAACAATTTCCTCTAGCAGCAGAAGATTTAAAACTTCGTTAGTCACTTTAATCCGAGCAATACAGAGATAGTCACCTATGTAGCTATCACTCATTCTCATAGGAGCAGTATCGCTGGTTAAACTTTCTAGGACATCGGCAATATCATCTAAATACTTTCGCATTTCTTTGCGATTGCCTGTGTGCCAAAGTTCTAAATCTAAAGCGGCAAGTTCACCAGATTGTACACGCTTTATATCTAACAGACGACCAATGCGATCTTCAGGTTCGAGGGGAACTAGCTCATCGATTGCCCCTAAGTATTCATATTTGGGGCCATCTTTGATCTGACTATAATTTTCTAACCGCTTCTTGAATTCTGTTAGCTCATTGTCAGACGAAAACACAACAATAGCTTTATTGGGTTCACGTGCTAAGACATTTAATCCTATTTGAGTTACCAAGTTGTCCGAAAAAGAATGTTTTTCAGCAACTTTGATCTTAAAAATCAATTTTGGGTCAAGACGGAAAGGGCTAGCCTTTTGCTTAACAGGCTCAATAAGGCTAGAAATTTGATCTAATAGCTGCTTACCGTGTTCACTGACATCAGTACGTTTTGCACCACCAAAACCACCACTAGATCGTCGAGGTAATTCAATGTTTATTATTCTCGGTAATTTCAGGTGTTCAAACTGACTCCCCATTGTGGTTCGACGTAAATAATTATCTTGAGTTTGCTATTATACTTTGTCTTTCTAAAAAACGTCCGACCGCAACCTCTAAATCATCAGCAGTCAAGGTACGTTCACCCCGTAGAATCACGGCTTTAATTGCATCAGAGCATATACGCTCTATATCTGCTCCAGTAGCATTCTCAAGTCGATCAGCAAAGGTAGACAGATTAATAGCAGTATAACGGATAGCAGATAAGTAACGACTCAAAAGAGCCGTCCGCAGTTCAACCGATGGATTATCAAAGAAAATAACTTCATCAAATCGTCGCCAAACAGCACTGTCTAGCAGTTTTTCGTGATTGGTGGCCGCGACAAATATGCTTTGATTGGTGGCATTATCGATAAGTTGTAACAAACTATTCACTAAGCGTTTGACTTCACCATGCTCATTTAAGTTATCGCGATCGCGGGCGATCGCATCAAACTCATCAAACAAAACAAGCCATTCTCCCTTTTCGATATAGGTAAAAATTTTCTGAAGATTGGTTGCAGTTTCACCTAAGTAAGAAGAGAATACTGCCGTTAGGTTCACGTAAACGAGCGGCAGTCCAAGTGCGCTGGAGAGGACTTTTGCGGTTTGCGTTTTACCACAGCCAGGTGGGCCGCAGAAGAGTAATTTGTTTTTGGGCTTGAGATTATAAGCTGCGAGTATATCTTGCTTACGGTTTTCGAGGACGATTTCTTGGAGAGTATCAAAAATTTTTTCACTGAGGACGATGTGATCCCATGTCAGATCGAATTGTTTTACCTCAAGTAAGGCAAGCCCAGTATCTTTATCTTTAGGGGGTTCAGAAAACTGGTTGTAGGGAGCCAGGTTAGAAGCTAAGGGTTTGGTGTATCCATTGCCATTTTGAAGCAGTTTTTCTAAATCTCTAGCAAGTAGGATATGGTTTTTATTCTTTTCTTCCTCAATAAGTTCCATAGCCGCAGCCAAAAACTCTTCTCTCTCATTGCGAGAGAAGCTTTTGAAGAGTTTTCTGAGAATTTCGCCACGTGCCATACTTTAGAACCGGGATTGGATACTTTATGTACCCTAATTTATTATAGTATTTTTGTACTACAAGAAGTTTAAAGGCCCAAAAGGCTATTTATCTTAGCACTGAAATATTACATCTGACAGGAATCATTCCTCAAGTTCTCTAACTGGGGCAGCTTTTTCTACTGGATTATCTAGTTGCTTTTGCTCCAATGCTTCTGACACTTTGCCATATCGACAAACGGCGTAAAACACCTCTGACACCACGCATCCATCCATAGTGCTGGAACCTTAAACCTAGCTCCACAGTTAGAACATTATGAAAGCAAGCTTAACTTGTGGCGATCGCATTCTAAGTAAACATTATTAATTTACAGTCCCAAGCCGCTTCATCGAAGGGACAACCTATCTTCTGCAAACACAATATGCGATCGCCTCACTTGCCCTTACCAGGCGGCGAAATCGTTCCATCCGCCTGCGCTTGTTTAATAGCTCGTTTCAGAATTAACACTGCCATTTGCGACAAAGAACGCTCCTCTGCATCCGCCAGTTGTTGCAGAGCTTCTTTGTCTTCTTCTTCCATGTAAATACTCAATGTTACTTTTCCCATCTGACTATTATCAGCTTTTATATGTATTTTTATATTAAATCACTAAAAACAAATAAATTTAAATAGAATTACACAAAATCTATGTATAATTACTGATAAGTCAAAAGCCAGCGCACAACTTTCTCACGGCCGACGCTGGCTTCTGGCTCCCTTTCATAGGAGACATATTCCATGTTAAGACCTGTTTGCCACAAAACAGATGAACACAGAAGTTATCTACAAGCTTTAGATGACTTCGGTATTGCTGAACTATTGGCGAAACTCAGCAATTATTGTGAACAGCAAGAACAAGAGAGTTTAGCAGCGTTATTGATTTCCCAATTAACCCAGAGTCTTGATGCTGAATTAGTTGCTAGTTATTTGAGTGCGTTGGCTTTTAGCCTTGCCGAAGGCATCGCGTTCAATCGCCACGATTTACTCCCAAGATTAATTAACCAGAAATTTTCTGCGAGTTCTGTTGATTTACCCGACGACTTTGCGAACACAGCAAAAACACCCCGCTTTTTGTATGGCGACAAATTGCGTTGGATTGGTTCTGACACCGATTGGGGAACTGTGATCGGTAGATTTTATAGCTTTGCTCCCCATCTTTGCTGCTGGACTTGGCGCTACCTGATTTGGTTGAGCAAAGATAGCCTCAGTGCTGCTTGGATATCTGCCGATATTGCTTGGGAAGAGGATTTAGAGCCACTAGAAGCGGAGCCAATGCTATGACTAATCCGCGTTCTTTACAGGCACGAGAGCAAAGTCTAATTGACCTTTACAGCCATTGTCAATTAGGAATGACACCCAAGAATTTTTATGCCAAATGGGATGTCAATCATGAGGCGATCGCTAGAATTTGCTCTCGTTCACTCTCAACTGTCCGGCGTTGGTTTTCCAAGGGTCGCAATTACCGCACTCCCATGCCCAGTGATTTACGCCATCTTGCCTTGATGGATTTCCTGCTAGAACACTTCGAGGAAATTCCCGAAGAATGTCTGAATATACTCTGTTCTCTCACAGGGCATAAGTAGGAATCGAAAAGTCAACCAATTGCAATGTCAGGATGACATTTTTTTACCAGCCACTCTCACAGTAGGGTGGCTTTAGTTTTGAGAATGTTTAAGTCACTTTTGTCTATTATTCGACTGCAATTTACCAGCTAAATCATAAGTATGATCGGGAGG
>NZ_JADEXF010000236.1 GCF_015207245.1 Nostoc cf. edaphicum LEGE 07299 | reverse complement strand
GATTAAGCTAAAGCACATCTAATTTGCATATTAAAATTTTCTCAAAATTTTGTGGGGTGGACATCTTGTCCGCCCTGATTATGCAACTTGAATGCTGATTAGCTTACCAACCAGAATTACTGATTTAGCTTTGATTGGGGAGCGATTGCAATTGGATTACTCTTGTACGAAGTAAAAGTGCGATCGCAAAACCTAACCTTATATTTTGAGAGAAGCAAAACCATTTTGTCTCATTCCCAGTTTCCGACTGGGAACAAGGTTTTAAAAGAGTTTTAACTTATAGTTGATACCAGTTACAGCGGTTTTTCGACTTTTGCAAGAGGTCTAATCTGTTAACTTTGAGTCACAGTCTCTTTCGCCAAGAACTTCTCTAATTCTGTCAACGCATCAGCATCAACCTTAGTTTGCATTGGGCAGAACTTAGGCCCACACATCGAACAAAACTCAGCAGTTTTATAGATATCTGCTGGCAGAGTTTCATCGTGATATTCCTTAGCTCTTTCTGGATCGAGCGATAATTCAAACTGACGGTTCCAATCGAAGTTGTAACGCGCCTTAGAAAGTTCATCATCTCTATCTCTTGCACCAGGGCGATGTCTAGCAATATCAGCCGCATGAGCCGCTATTTTATAGGCAATCAACCCATTCCGCACATCTTCGGCATCTGGTAGACCTAAATGTTCTTTAGGTGTTACATAACACAGCATTGCAGTACCGTACCATCCAGCCATTGCGGCTCCAATGGCTGAAGTGATGTGGTCATAACCGGGAGCAATATCTGTCACCAATGGCCCCAAAACATAGAAAGGTGCTTCCGAACACTCTTCCATCTGCTTACGGACGTTGAACTCAATTTGATCCATTGGCACGTGTCCAGGCCCTTCCACCATCACCTGTATATCATCTTCCCAGGCTTTGCGAGTAAGCTGTCCGAGGGTTTTCAATTCAGCTAATTGTGCTTCATCTGAGGCATCATGGGTGCAACCGGGACGCAGGGAATCTCCTAAACTGAAGGAGACATCATACCTTTTGAAAATCTCAATAATATCTTGGAAGTGGGTATAAAGCGGGTTTTGTTTGTGGTGATGTAGCATCCACCGCGCCAAAATACCGCCGCCACGAGAGACAATACCAGTGAGCCGGTTTCTCACCAAAGGCAAATGCTCAAGCAAAATCCCAGCGTGGATAGTTTGATAGTCTACTCCTTGTTGGGCGTGCTTTTCGATGATGTGGAGAAAATCATCAGCAGTTAGATTTTCGATTGTGCCGTGGACACTTTCTAAAGCTTGGTAAACCGGCACTGTACCAATGGGAACAGGGGAAGCTTTGATGATTGCGGTGCGAATTTCATCCAAATTACCGCCGCCTGTGGATAAATCCATCACGGTATCAGCACCATACTTCACCGCCAGATTTAGCTTATCAACTTCTTCTTGAAGATTAGAAGAGTTGGGAGAAGCGCCGATATTAGCATTTACCTTACATTTAGAGGCGATGCCAATAGCCATCGGCTCTAGGTTAGTGTGATTAATATTCGCGGGGATAATCATTCGTCCCCGTGCTACTTCCTCACGAATCAGATCGGCCGGGAGATTTTCGCGTTGGGCGACGTAGTGCATTTCTTCGGTGATAACACCTTGGCGGGCATAGTGCATTTGAGATACATTAACCTGCCCACGTCGTTTAGCAACCCATTCAGTCCGCATATTGTAATTCCTCAATAAACAGCTTCCCTCCGCTGGTATTACCCAGACTCAGGTGTTAAGGGTGTGATCTCAGCCTCGTTATGTAGGCACCCCTAGCATGGATGTAGTGTACCACCTTCGTTATATCTGGGAGCAAGGGTGTTAACAATTTATGAGGTAACACAATTTTGGATTTGAGATTGCTAAAGATTTAGGCGCGAATTTCATTTGCACAAGGACGACCCTGTTCAATATCGGTAATATTAGCAAAAGTTGTTTCGGCAATATTGTAGAGAGCTTCTGCTGTAAAAAAGGCTTGATGTCCGGTAATAAGTACATTGGGGAATGTTGTCAGACGCTGGAAAATATCATCTTGAATAATTTCCCCAGACAAATCCTCAAAGAACAATTCCGATTCTTGTTCGTAGACATCTACAGCAAGATAGCCAATTTTACCAGACTTTAATCCCTCAATCACTGCTTGAGTATCAATCAGCGCTCCTCGGCTAGTATTAATTAGCATCATACCTGGCTTAATCTGTTTTATAGCCTCAGTGTTAATCAAGTGATGGGTTTCAGGAGTCAGGGGGCAATGCAGGGAGATAATATCGGAATTGGCAAATAGCTCAGGTAGTTCTACATACTTTCCACCCAGCGCCTCCAATTCCGGGTTGCGATAAACGTCATAAGCGAGTATGTGACAGCCAAATCCCTTCATAATCTGTCCTAAAATCAGACCGATTTTGCCAGTGCCAACAATCCCCACTGTACGCTCATGCAAATTAAATCCCAACAGTCCATCTAAAGAAAAATTGCCTTCTCGGACACGGTTATAGGCACGATGAATTTTGCGATTTAGGCTTAAAATCAATCCTACGGCGTGTTCTGCCACCCCATAAGGTGAATAGGCGGGAACACGCACAACGGTAATTCCTAAATCTGCTGCGGCTTGTAAGTCTACATTGTTAAACCCCGCACAGCGAAGGACTACTAGACGAGTTACCCGTGAGGCGAGAAGTTCTAAAGTTGGGGCATCAACCTGATCGTGGACAAATACACAAACTGCGGGAAATTCGGCAGCCAGGATAGCCGTATCCCGATTTAAACGAGGTTCAAAAAATACTAACTCGTGTTGGATGGGAGAATTTGCAGCTGACAAAAACTGCCGATCGTAGGCTTTTGTACTGAAAACTGCTACCTTCATGCAAAACCTCAGACTTTATGTATGCTGCACGGTGTTCGAGTACATAATATCTTGACGTTTAGAAAAGCGATGTCTACAACGAGCGTAGATGCGGCATTTTTGCAGATTTTTGAATCGCTACTTTGGTAATGCCATTCTTAGGGGCGCAAGGCCTTGCGCCCCTACCGCGCGATCTATTTACCGTGCTGAGTAAGAATAAGAGTACTCAGCACTAGGAACTCAGCACTCAGCACTCAGCACTCGGAACTCAGCACTCAGCACTAGGAACTCAGCACTCTTCATTGCTCCAAATTACGATGTTTGCGGAATTACTACAAATATGCAACGCCGCACTTCGCTCATATTTCCATCACATTTATTTCTCATAATTTTACCGATCGGCTAATAGTCAATTTTGGCAAAAACAAAATGACAGCAACATCTGAAAAAATCATCCAGCCACGTGAATGGCACAATCTACCGGCATCGAAGGTAGCTCAACATTTAGATGCCAATCTAGAAACAGGTTTAACTTCAGATGAGGTGGTAAAACGGCAAGAACGTTTTGGTGCTAACGAACTTAAGGGCAAACGTGGAACCAGCCCAGGATTAAGATTTTTGCTGCAATTTAACCAACCGCTACTATATATTTTGCTGATTGCTGGTGCAATCAAAGCCTTAATTGGACAGTGGGTAAATGCTTGGGTAATTTGGGGTGTAACCCTAATTAATGCGATTATCGGTTTTATTCAAGAATCGAAAGCCGAAAGTGCGATCGCAGCCTTAGCTTCTTCAGTACAAACTAATGCAACGATTCTTCGCAACGGTCAAAAGGTACAAGTTCCTTCAACGGAGTTAGTACCTGGGGATTTGATACTACTCACTTCTGGCGATAAAGTACCAGCGGATTTACGTCTGATCGAATCCCGAAATTTGCAAGTGAATGAATCAGCACTTACAGGTGAATCAGTCGCGACTGAAAAAAATACACAGCCATTGAATACAGATACACCTTTAGCTGAACGCCTCAACATGGCTTATGCTGGTAGCTTTGTGACTTTTGGTACTGGTACCGGAATTGTAGTGGCGATCGGAGAAGCCACAGAAACCGGACGCATTTCCCAACTCATCGAGCAAGGAACGAGTCTGAAAACTCCCCTAACTCGAAAATTTGATAAATTTAGCCGTACCTTGCTGTACATCATTCTCGGCATCGCGGCGCTGACATTTGCCGTTGGGTTGGGATACGGCAATACCTGGGCAGAAATGTTTGAAGCGGCTGTTGCCTTTGCTGTAAGTGCGATTCCTGAAGGATTGCCAGCTGTAGTAACGGTGACACTAGCAATCGGGGTTTCGCGGATGGCGCGGCGAAATGCGATCGTTCGTAAATTGCCAGCAGTGGAAACTCTTGGCGGTGCTACAGTTATCTGCTCTGACAAAACTGGGACGCTAACCGAAAATCAGATGACTGTGCAAGCAATTTATGTTGGCGGTGAACAATATACAGCCACTGGTACGGGATATGCACCAGAAGGAGAAATTTTATTAGATGAACAGCCAATAGATTGGCAGAATTTTCCCGCTTTAGCAGAATGTCTGAAAGCAGGTTTGTTATGTAATGACTCGTATCTAGAACAAAAAGAAGGACAATGGCAGGTTTTTGGTGATCCGACAGAGGGAGCATTGATCGCTGTTGCTGATAAAGTTGGACTGCATCGCAATAACTTAGAAGCTCAAATGCCCAGACTAGATGTGATCCCATTTGAGTCTGAGTTTCAATATATGGCAACTTTGCATGAAGATAAAAGTAGAAAAAATTCTTCACGAGTTAAAACTATTTACGTCAAAGGTTCGGTAGAGGCAATTCTGAAACGTTGTCAGCAGATGTTAAATGCTGAGGGAAGCCTTACCTCTCTAGATGCAGAAAGCATAGATGAAGAAGTTGATATTATGGCGAATCTTGGTTTACGGGTGCTAGCTTTTGCAAATAAATCTGTACCCAATGCTCAAGATTCACTAGATCATGCAGATATCGAAAAGGATTTGGTTTTCTTGGGATTGCAAGGGATGATCGATCCGCCTAGAACCGAGGCTATCAAAGCAGTAGAAGCCTGTCAAAATGCTGGGATTCAAGTCAAAATGATTACAGGCGATCATGCTGTGACTGCAAGAGCGATCGCTCAAAGTATGGGTTTCAATAAAAATGGCGAAGTTCTCGCTTTTACAGGCAGTGAACTGGCGCAAATGAATCAATCAGAACTAGCTACAGCGATAGAAGATGGGGCAGTATTCGCCCGTGTTGCACCAGAACAGAAACTCCGCATCGTTGAAGCCCTGCAATCGAAAGGAGAGGTTGTTGCCATGACTGGGGATGGTGTCAATGATGCACCAGCCCTGAAACAAGCAGATATTGGTATTGCAATGGGAGGTGCTGGTACGGAGGTAGCCAAAGAAGCCTCAGATATGATTTTGACTGATGATAACTTCGCCTCAATAGAAGCTGCTGTCGAGGAAGGGCGGACTGTTTATCGAAATTTGCTCAAAGCGATCGCCTTCATCTTACCCGTTAATGGTGGCGAATCGATGACGATTTTGATTAGTGTATTATTTGCCAGAGAATTGCCAATTTTATCTTTACAAGTTTTGTGGCTGAACATGGTTAATTCCATTGCCATGACTGTACCCTTAGCCTTTGAGCCAAAGTCTGAACGGGTAATGCAACAATCACCACGCAGCCCCCGCGAACCGTTACTTTCTAAAACTTTAGTCAAGCGGATTCTGGCAATTTCTCTCTTCAACTGGATTTTGATTTTTGGTGTATTTGAATGGATACGACAAACTACAGGAAATATCGATTTAGCTCGAACAATGGCAATTCAGGCTTTAGTAGCCGGGAGAATTTTTTACCTTTTAAGTATTAGTCAATTAGGAATTGCTTTAATTAATAAAATTCGGGGCGTTAGACAGACATTTAGCGATGCCTCAGCAATTGGAATTGGTATCGCTACTACGATAATTTTGCAGATTATTTTTAGTCAGTGGAACTTAATGAATAGCTTATTTTCTACTGCTCCACTGAATTTAAATCAATGGTTAATTTGCTTGCTCATAGGATTGCCAATGATTGGAGTATCAATTATAGTAAATCGTTTCGATCCTCTCAACTGATTTACTCTCCTAACCCAATACCCACTCCCAAATTTGCTGGCATCTTCTTAGGCACTACACATAAATAAAGGGTTGTGCTATTTACTCTGATTACTTGCTTTGCTTCTTGCTCACCCATATCAAAGCTGTAGTAAACAATACTATAGCGTTTACTAATCGCATGAGCTACATCATAGTCCCCTCTGGAAGAGCGGGGAGAGGGTTGGGGGTGGGGTTCTTGTACCTCACTTAACCGAGAATGGCTATAG
>NZ_JADEXF010000235.1 GCF_015207245.1 Nostoc cf. edaphicum LEGE 07299 | reverse complement strand
GACTTTTCACTGGGTGCATCAGATTTTACATGGATAGAAAGCAGCAAATTCCCATTATTAGCAACTGAGTCTTACTATTTTGTTTTCCAAACATTGATTAACATGAAACATCTATTTTCCAGCGCAACAATACCTTCGTTTTTGGCTGCTACTGCCGTTGTGATATCGTCTTCTGCTTTTGCCCCTGCTAATGCCGCTTCGATGAATTTCACTATTAATGACTTCACCGGCGCGGATACTCAGGTGAAGTTTACCTTGGATGACGCAATAGCAGGAACTGGCAAAGTTCAGTTTAAAGTAGATTATTTATCCACTGGCAGCAACACAATTGCTGACATCCGTGGTGTTTTCTTCAACATTTTAGATAACTCACTCCTCAGTGGTCTTCAAGTAGCAGGTACAGATGTAACAAACAAACAATTTGGCCCTGCTGGAACAGTTAACTCTGTTGGTAGCGGCAGTAACAATCTCAATGGCGGTGGCATCTCCTTTGATGCTGGGGTAGAAATTGGTAAAGAAGGTATAGGTCAAGGAAAAGGCGACATTCAATCTACCATTTTTACCCTATCCCATAGTTCCAAAGCTTTAACGTTGGCTCAGTTTTCTAAGGAAAACTTTGGAGTGCGCCTAATGAGCGTCGGTTCTGGAAACAGTCGTGGCGGAAGTAGCAAACTCAAAGGAGAAGCCCCTTACTACACTCCCCCACCACCACCACCTAAAAAGGTGCCTGAGCCTACTACAGTAGTTGCCCTTGGGCTATTTGCTGTGGGTGCACTAAGAGTAGTGAAGAAAAAGCCTTTAGCATCAGCTTCAATTACAGTAGCCTAGAAGCTCCAATGGGAGACACCAGATGCATCCCCTCGTGGGATCGGATGTGTCTCCCTTAGTTTTATAAATTTTACTTATTAATCAGACATTAAAGCATCATACTGATTTATATAAATCCAGTCAGCCACTTTTGAAGAGCAAGTCAAAACGGGATAGAGCAGCTACAACCAGTGGCAAAGTTCTAAAATTAGAAGCATGAAATCAATTTGAGGACTTTATGGCTGCAAAAGTAGAAATTTACACTTGGAGAACTTGCCCGTTTTGTATCCGTGCTAAAAGTTTGCTGAAGAGTAAGGGTGTTGAATTTACAGAATACAGCATTGACGGAGATGAAGCAGCCAGAAATAAAATGGCTCAAAGAGCAAATGGACGGCGCTCTTTACCGCAAATTTTCATCAATGACGATCATGTTGGTGGTTGTGATGATATCCACGCTTTAGATAGTCAAGGCAAGCTGGATGAGCTATTAACTTCTAGCAATAGCGTATAGATTCAGAAGGTATTGCACTAGCGACAAGCCGCTACAAATTACACGGCAGTAACTACAACTCTAAAAACAAAGCGCTGCCTTGTCTACGGGCTTTTTCTTGACAAAAGCGATATCTGTCCACAAGACTTTACCCTCCAGCTTCCACTCAGCAGTACATATGTACGTCAATTGGTGAGAGCATCAAGAGATAATAATTAAATAACCATTTAATTTCTTGGTGATTGAGGTATAAAGGGTGAAACTGGCTTTTATCATTGATTCCATCCATCTGCTTGACCCGTGTCATGATACCAGTGTTGCCCTAATTGAAGCAGCGCAAATCCTGGGACACGAAGTTTGGATAACTCAAGCAAATCTGCTGAGTGTGGTGGAGGGCAAAGCTTTCGCTGTTCTACAGCGAGTCGAACTTGTACCAGTGCAGTTGGTGGAGGGACGCTGGGTAGCGGCGAATCCTTGGTATAAGTTGAGCGATTCCTGCTTAACTTCTTTAGAGACAATGGACGCCGTATTTATGCGGACAGATCCACCTGTCAATGATTCCTATTTATATGCCACATACATTCTTGATTACATTGACCAAAATAAAACCTTGGTGATTAACAGTCCCAGTGGCATCCGAGGGGCAAATGAAAAAATGTATGCCCTCCAGTTTACCAAAGCGATTCCAGAAACGATTGTCAGTGCTGATAAGCAATTTATCCGGCAATTTGTAGAAGCAAAGGGGGCAGGAGTTCTCAAACCACTGGGTAATAAAGCTGGCGAAGGAATTTTGTTTTTGCAATCAAGCGATCGCAATTTTAACTCCATTGTTGAACTCAGTACCCTCCAAGGTAAAGTGCCAGTAATGGTACAAACCTATTTACCAGAGGCAAAAGAAGGAGATAAGCGAATTATCTTGCTCAATGGTGAACCAATTGGTGCGCTCAATCGCCTCTCTAGTGGAACTGATTTTCGCAACAATATGGCAACTGGTGGTACAGTCGCTCAAACCGAAATTACCCCAAGAGAGTATGAAATTTGTACCCAAGTAGCCGAACGCTTACGCCAAGACGGCTTAATTTTTGTGGGCATTGACGTTATCGGTGGCTACCTAACTGAAGTTAACGTCACTAGTCCTACCGGAATTCGTGAGATTGACCGCCTAGATGGTACTCGCCTTGGTCATCAGGTTATTCAATGGATTGAACAGAGACTAAAAATCCAAAAATAATTTACATTTATTTTTTTGTTTGATGTCCTAAATTCTCCAGCAAACAGACTTCTTTCGGACACTTGCGTGGGTTTGTTTCCTACGCTACTTATTTAAAATAAGTATATTTACTTTTACGGAATATGAGTTTAGTGGATCGCAAGGGGTAGATGCATTCATGTCTATAATCGCCTGTGACGCTCGGTCGCCCTTGCGCCTTCCCTTTCGAGAAGACTTGTTAACACTGCGCTATCGATGATGCATCCGTAGTTGGGCAGGTATTCTTATTGTTTTGTTCTGAAAGCATAGCTGGACATGCAAGCCAATAGACTCCTGCCCAAATTCATTCTATAAAGTAGCGTTGACAAGTTTTTTTACCAATTGACAAAATTGGGTATGGCAAAAGATTGCTTATCCCTGTCCTTGGTAAAACCCTGGTGGAAGTAGCAGATTTTATACAGCGTTCAGCCTGACCTAAGACTGCTAAGTTAATCTAAAATCCCAAATCCCAAATCTTTTAATTCCTTGGTGTACGTCGATTTCTCAGAAAATCAGGGATATCTAATCCAGGTTTTTCCTTTGGTTCTGGAATTGGAGTTGGGGTTGGAGTTGAACTTGGAGTTGAGGTTGGGGGATTAACTGTCGGTTGCTGTGTTGTTGGACGCTTCGAGGTATTAGGTGCTACTCGAACGTTAGCCACGCTTTGTTGTACCGCAGCTTGCACTTCACCTGTAAATCCAGTGGCAATTACAGTAATTCTTACCTCACCTTGGAGCCTGTCATCAATTACAGCCCCAAAAATAATATTGGCGTTGGGATCGACTACCTCATAGATTGCTTCTGCCGCTGCATTAACTTCATGCAAAGTCAGGTCAGTACCACCTGTAATATTAAAGACAACCCCTCTAGCGCCTTCAATAGAACACTCTAGTAATGGTGAAGAAATAGCTGCGATCGCAGCTTCTCTAGCTCTGGATTTTCCAGAGCTAACGCCTATTCCCATCAAAGCCGAACCTGCATCTGCCATCACCGCTCGGACATCAGCAAAGTCAACGTTTACTAAACCGGGGATCGTGATGATATCAGAAATACCTTGCACCCCTTGACGCAGTACATCATCTGCATAACGAAAAGCTTCTTGTACAGGCGTTTGTTCGGGGATCACTTCCAGCAGTTTATTGTTGGGGATAATGATCAGTGTATCTACTCTACTTTTTAGTCCTTCAATACCTTGTTCCGCTTGGCTGGTGCGGCGGCGTCCCTCAAAAACAAATGGACGTGTTACTACACCAACAGTTAGAGCGCCCATTTCTTTGGCCACTTCTGCCACGATTGGTGCTGCACCCGTCCCAGTACCACCCCCCATACCAGCAGTGATAAATACTAAATCTGCACCCTCTAAAGCCGTAGCAATTTCGTCCCGTGATTCCTCAGCTGCCTTTTGACCGATAGCAGGATTACCACCTGCTCCTAAACCCCGTGTTAGCTTCTGCCCAATTTGCAATCGACTTGGAGCGCCAGCTAAGGTAAGAGCTTGGGCATCAGTGTTAATTGACCAAAACTCTACCCCAGAGACATCAGACTCGATCATGCGGTTAACAGCATTACCACCACCACCACCGACGCCAATCACTTTGATGTTGGCGACCCGACCAGGAACAATCTCACCAATTCGGCTATTTTCAGGAGAAATTTTCTTATTATCGTGATTTTGTCCGAAGTTCAGCCCAGAGTTATTAAAGGGATTGGTTGAGTTAACTGCCAGAGAGAACCCCGGCTGTCCCGTAGATTGGGAATTTTTATAGTTAAGTCCTTGGTTATTATCAAGTGTCATTGGATTTGTGAAAGGGTAGATAAACGACTTTTTCAGGTGTTATTCACCTAAGAGTCAACTTTAGTTTGACAATGCCACAATACTATGGCGTTGCTCTTTATTATTTTCACTACTGCCAAGCCTAACAGAATTGGCAGTGCGAAAATTTGCTATGGGATAAGCCTTTAACACAGCCGATCGCACAGCCAATTCTAGAGAAGTATACCTATATTTATCTAAAACTGACCTGTATAACTTCAACCAGACATTAGTCTTAGCACAGGGCATAACTTGTAAAGACACACTACAGCGTATCTTCTCTGCCTCAATAATAATATTGTTAATAGGTTTCACCATTAGGGATGATTGCAACTTTATACACAAAATCTACCTTCTACTTACTTATCCTTAAGGTTAAACTAAGCAAGAATTTACTTGTCAGACTATATCTGATTAATTTGTTGTTTGGGTGGTCTCAATGGACACTTTGTTGGAGCAATAGTCTATCCTACAAGAACCCTCACTAATGCGACCAACAAATCGAGGTTTCCTAAGAAATTTCGTCACCTAATAGGAATTACACCACAGAACAGTCCAAACTGATTGCCCAGAAGCAATGCTTATGCAACTTTAGGCGTTATCGTTACAGATTGAAACTTCGGTAAACTGCCTTTGGAAGTGTCCTCAACAGACCAAAGTCAGAGCCTTTTGTCTCTGCACTTGGATGGCGGCGTAAACCGTTCTCATCAGTGGCCTCTGCTCACGAGTCTGAATCTGAATGAAAAGCTCAAGCAACTTTCTCTTTTTTGCATTGGGTTTAGCCAAAGAATGTATGGGCAGAAGGCGTTTTGCAGGCCATAGACCATTATTAGATCGTTTGACATCTTGCACCCTAATATTAGATGTTAGGGTAACAATTGAGTGTATGTTACTCCCAATGGAGATTTTATGATTGATCTTCTCATTTTAATTAGAAGTTAATGCCGATTTTCGTGCGATTTGCTGGAAAACTGAAAATAATTAATATATTTATCAGCATAAAGCTTCTTCATTTACTAAGAGCTATCAAAATAATAAACATGCTAAATGTTTTTAAGGATTTTGGGAGTTAATTTTTGGTCTTTTTGGTTCATCTGTACTAATGGAAAATCGGGATTTTTTAGATCAATATACTCTATTTGACCGGGATTAAATTTTGTTGCTAAATGGCGCATTTGGGCGAGTACCTTAATTTGTTCAGATAACTGGGAACCTGGAACACCGAGATGCACATTTCCTAATTCCGTTTTCAAAATTAAATTTGTTGGATTTTGGCAATCAATTTCCATCACTTTCACAGGACTTTGACTCACAGCTTCATGGAGTTGAGTCCAGTAGAGGCAGTATTGATTTGGCGAACCAATTACTCTGAGATTGGGTAATTTTCTAGTGGGATTCAGTGATGTATATTTTTCTAAAGGCATCCAGTCCCCACTTGCATCTAGCAAACCGATTGTTACTTTTTTGTTGCCACGTGTTTGAGTTACTGCTACAGGTACTCGTTCTTGGATTTCAATGATTAATCCAGGAGGAAATAGGCGGCGTCTGACGATCGCTTGGGCAATAGTTGGTTGTTTCTTTAAAGAGTTAGCGATCGCTGACGGTTCAATCCGCCACAAAGACTGAGGGTAAGATAGCACCAACAATGACTGAGTTGTTTGATCTGACAGCAATTTATTACCTGATTTCATCACTATTTGTTTGGGAGCCTTTAGCATCCACATCGGTTGGACTGCCACCCACAACAATCCACCCGCCAAACCAGTAATAGCAAAGGTTCGCCAAATAGCTTGAATAATTCTCATCTGCCGCTGCCGACGCAATTTCTGACGACGTTGGGCTAGATGCGTGCGGGAAACTGATATTATGCCAGCCATTCACACCCCTTTTTGATTGCAATCTAAATTCCTTGACAAGCTCGTATC
>NZ_JADEXF010000234.1 GCF_015207245.1 Nostoc cf. edaphicum LEGE 07299 | reverse complement strand
CTCTCATCTAATCCCTTTGCCAAGTTAGGCTTGGTAGGGGCTGCTACCTTAGCGATCGTTTTGGTAGGTGGTGTGTTTTTGTCTCAGTTGATGAGTGGCAGCAATCAAAAGCCAAAAACTATTGTTTCTCCACCAGTGCAAGAGCAGCCTACTGATGAATCCATATCTCAACAGATGGAAGGCCAGATAGATACTCTCAAAACGAAATTAGCCCTGACTGAACAAGCACAGATGGTGAAAGCTGCCCAACAACAGCTGAGAATTGCCAAATCAACGCCGACAGTAGCCTTACAACAACCGTCAGTTAGACAAAAAGTGATCCCAACACCCCCACCAACAGCTTACGTCCCTCGGACAGTGACAGTTGAGCGCGTCATTAGAGTACCTGCTTCTCAACCTTCGCTATCACCCCAGCCACCAGTTGTGAACCCCACTCAACCAGTAGTTAATGTAACTCCACCACCTCCACCAAGCCCATTTGAAGAGTGGGCAAGGTTAGCAAAGTTAGGTAGCTACGGTCAAGTCAATCCTAGCAATCAACCGACTAGTAACATAGCTACTTTGGAACCTGCAACCAATGCGCCGCCGCAGCAAGAGGCAACAAATTCCAATCCCGAACAAAACACCGCACAACCAGAAAATTCTGCTGTCAGTCAAGCCCAACCGCAGGGACAGAAATCTGTAGCAGTTGGGAGTAGTGCCAAAGCTGTGTTGGCGTCAGCAATATCTGGAGAAACTACTAATAGGTCAGGCGGTGGTGGTGGTGATGCAGAAGAAGCGAAAAACGTATTTGTGATCCGATTGACAGAACCACTAAAATCTACCGATGGTACAGTCGCTTTACCCGCAAACACCGAATTCCAAGCTGAAATTAGTTCGATTTCCGAACAAGGTCTTTTGCAGATGAACGTAGTCAAAGTTATCTCGCAAAATGATGGCAATCGTACAGAACGAAGCTTACCCAACAATGCAATTATTCTTCGCGGTACGCAAGGTAAACCTTTAATCGCAAATAAATATCCCGGTCAAAGTTCGTCTATAGCCTCAATGGATGCAGGACTATTTGTTTTGGGAGGTATTGCTAAAGCAGCAGAGTTAGTAAATCGTCCTGATACTAGAACCGTGTTTCGAAGAAATCCCCCCGTTGACAATGGCAATAACGATCCTAAGGACGATAGCGACAGCGATCGTGACCCTGGTTATTGGGTTACTGAGACTGAGAATAAACGCGACCTTGCAGCCGGGGTTCTAGAAGGTGGTATGAACTCTGTAGTACCCCAAATTGCCCAACGTAATCAACAGGCGATCGCCCAAATGTCTCAACAAGGTGGTGTTTGGTTTTTACCAGCAGGCACAAATATTGAAATATATGTTAATCAACCAACACAGTTTTAAGGGGTAATATTTATACCAATTTTAGATATTTGCAACCATGAAAAAGAATATTAACTTGTCAGGAAATAACCCAAAACGCTCTTATTTCCTACCTATAGCTTCCTTTATTTTTTCGGTTGCTATGTTCTGGTTGGTAGGTCGCGCTGTAGCTAATAACGCCGTTCTGCGTTCCATATTTTCCTGCCAAGCACAAGGTTTAGGGGGACTAGTACCTACGGTCGACGTTTGGTATCAACAAGGAACAAACTTAAGTTTTATTCCGGCTGGAGAAGTAATTAAAAAAGTTTGGTTAAATGATCCATCACAGGTAACTATGGATTTTGATGGGCCAGTATGTATGCAGTTTGGTCAAGAAGCTAATAGTAATTCAGGAGATTGTAAAAACTCCTCAGCAAATGTAATTCAACTCAGACGAATTCAAAAACTGGACATTCCTGGACTTCCTCCCACTAGCAATACACTTTTAACAGTTGTTACCGAAGCGCAAGGTAAAAACAAGTTGTATACTTTTAAAGTGATATATAAAACAGATAATCCTGAATATCACACCTTAGCAGTTTTTCCCGATCCTTCTGGACAGGAAGCAGCTTGTTCAAGAGTTTTACAATAAAGTTCTAGCAAAATTATCTGATAGCCACAGAAGTTTCCCCTCGAAAAAAAGCATTAATACCTACGTATATCTGCATTGTGGCCGATCAAAAGGCCTGCCATAATTCCCTCCTCCTAAAAAACGGTTAGGGAAGATTTAAGTCTTTGGGCAGTTTTATTTCTTTACATAGCACCGTTAAAATAACGTGTGGGCTAGTGTTGTAGTGCAATCAATTGAAAAACGCTATAACTTAACAGATTTAACTGACTCAGGCATTTTTGGCCTACATCTTTATAAATCTTCAGACAAAAACTAACCACAAATTCCAAAATCGTGTAAATATAAAGAAAAGCTTAAGAGGTTACAGACTCATGGTGACAGCGAAAATGATGCAACAGCTTTGGGCTGTAATCGAGTCTACCCAGGTCAACACCCTGCTCCAGTTTGACGATGCTGCTTTAGTACAATTGCTTCTCCAGCAGTTAAAAGCGAAGCAGGGGCTTGATTCCCAGGCAGATAGCACCCTTAATACTTATATAAAATCTAAACTGCCCCTAATTCGTGATACGGCTGAAGGTCGATTATCTTTAGGGCAAGGCGGCAATCATTAGTCCGAAAAATCAAATTATTGCTCGCTGCCAAGCATACGCTCAGAGTTCAAACAGTGGAATATTATGAATAACTGGCTAGTAATTGCCCTAGTAGCTTATCTAATTGGAGCAGCGATTGAAGGGGTGAGTACAGCCAGTCAGCTATCTCATTCAATGCCAGAACTAGCTAAAAATACACAAGCTCATCCTTCAGAGTCTAACACTGGGACTAGTTCAAGTTGGCGAGTTCTGGCCGCTATCGCCTCAGTCAGCATTTGTGGAGCTTTTTTGTGGCCTTGCCGCCTTTTCCACCGTTTGATTAAAGGCAACGTTCGTTCGTAATTCTAAAACGTAAATACAGTAATTCTGGAAGAAGCTCTCCCCTTCTAAGAGAAGAGTTTTAAGTTTGGCTCCCGCTTACCTATGATGCAGTTTGTTCGGGTTCTGTCGCTACAGGTTGCCCAATTTTTGGCTCCGTTCCCGCAAACAGTCGTTCAATATTAGCGCGATGGCGCAAAATCACATACAACCCACCGGCAATCCCAAACAGAATATAGGGTAAAGGTTGATGCAAAAGTACCATGAAAATGGAAACTGCGATCGCACCTGCAATTGAACTTAAAGAGACAATCCGCGATATTGCCACAACGACGGCAAACACACCCGCTGTTGCGAAACCTACTTGCCAACTCATTGCCAACAAAATCCCCAAGCTGATAGCAACGGATTTACCACCAGTAAAGCCCAAAAAAATTGATTTACTATGTCCCAGAATGGCAGCTAACCCAGATATTGTTACTACCCACGGTTGCCACAGTTGTACATCTACCGTTTGAGGGATATAATTTTTAATTGGTTCAAAGTTGAACAACCAATAAACTAGAGCGATCGCTAATACTCCCTTTAAGGAATCAAGTACTAAAACCAATGCTCCCGGCCCTTTGCCCAAGGTTCTTAGTACATTAGTTGCGCCAGTGGAACCGGAACCAACTGCCCGAATATCAATACCTTTTAACTGCTTCACAGCAATGTAGCCAGTGGGAAAAGAACCCAGCAGGTAAGCTATGACCACAATTGCTCCGCACAGAGTTAACCAAATAGCCATAATAAAATTCAAAATGACGCTCGAAGACTCGCTAACGCTACGCTAACAAAATTTAAAAAAGTCAAGAGGTATTACTCTTGACCAATGACCAATGACCAATGACCAATGACCAATGACTAATGACTAATGACCAATGACTCATTTAAAAGTCATCATCATAGTTTCTCACCATTTTGGGGTCAGGAGCAAAGGCTAACCACAGGGGAAATTGCAGCAGTGACAAACTGATTTGTTCTTCTGAATCGTCAATGATAATCAAAGGCAATTGATTGGCTTTCGTCAATCGGTCTGCTTTTTGAGCTAGAGCGTCAGATGACTCAAATAATACCACACCCCGGTCTGGGCCGAAATCTGGGCGACCGATTCCTAGACAGTCTTGCAAGCCGCGCCGCCATTCGCCTAATCGCTCCGGTGTATTAGCTAAGACTAAAGTACGGACGCGATCGCCATACAGCTTGTGTAATATCGAAATTGCAGCTGAGGCAATCAGAATATTCTGTAAGCGGCTACCCATTGTCCGCAAACCACCTCTTCCTCCTTGGGTAAAAAACCAATTGGAGATTCGTTCAGCGTGGATTGGTTCAAAGGTACGGCGTAGTTGCCACGGTGGCCCGTAGTAATCTGGTTTATTGCGGTATTGGTCAATCAGGCGGCGAATTTGCTTTGTCGTATCTTGAAACTGCTGTTGGGCAAATTGGGGTATTCCAGGTTGGGGTTCAGCTGGTTTAGCCTCTTTTACAGCTGGTTTTTCTCGTTCCACCACACTTGGCGTTAGTTGCAACTGCTCGGCGGCAGAGGCCAAATCCTGTAAACTACCCGTGAGATAGTCTTTAAAACCTTGCACCCGAATTGCCAAGTCTTGGGATGCACCAGCAAAAGTGGTTCGCATCTCGTTGCGGATACGTTCTTGGCGGCGTTCTAATTGTTCTACAGAAATTTGCAGCGTTTGTTTGCGTTGTTCTAACTGCACCAGCGACTCTTGCACGAGTCGCCCCAGTGAGGTTTGAGTTTCACTCACCTGTGTCTGAAGCTTTTCGTAAGAAGCTTGCAGCTTGGCTATTTCTGACTTGAGAGCTACTTCAGCACTCTGCAACTCTGCTATCCGCTGCTCTGCTTCTACATATAATGAATGATTTCCCGATCCTATTTCAGACCCCAGAGCGGCATTTTCCGCTTCTAATTGCGCTACAAACTCGCCATTTGAATTTTCTGTTAGCTCTACTGTAGAATCTACCACTTCTGCATTAGAAATAAGTGGCTCAAGATTTGTGTAGTCTTCTGATGAGCTAATGGCTTTTGTGTCTACCACTGACTCAACTGATGGATTTACCGGATGTTCAATTGCATTGTTCTCTTCTGGTTTTTCTGTCAACTGCTCATCAATTGGTTCTGGGGTTTGAGATGCCTCTGGGTTCATAAACAATAGTGTAATTCCTATGACGCGAATAAATAGCTTTCAGAAATATTACAATTGACCTGCCATAAAAGTCCTGAGCATGAGTGCTGAGTTCTGAGTCTATATCAAAACGACTCAGAACAGATGGTAATCAGCACTAAATACGCGGACAACGTTGTTCTAAACAAGTTTTCAAGGTGTTGGGGTCAAATAAAATCGGCAAAAAGTGAATACTTTTAATTTCTTTAAAGTAAAACAAAATGGGGACTCTATTCCAAAAGATCCGCCAGTTTTGCCATTCTTGGTAGGGAAAGCGTCGAATCAATTTTTCGCCTCTGTAAATATCTAAGTCGGTAGCGGTAAATTGCAAACGCAGCGTTAACGCCTGAAACATGAGAAACAAACCAAACAGCGTGAAAACAGAGCCTACCCAAGGTTGTACCAACAGTAGTGGAATCGCGGCAATCACCAACACTATCGGTATATTGTAACTAGGCTTGAGTTCCACAGTTGATGTGGAGTTAGAAACAAATGAACTGGTCACAGTCTTAAATCCTGCTTTGTTTAGTAGGCATCACTCCTATTTTAGGAGTCAGGAGTCAGAGTTAAGAGTGAGGAATTTTAACTCATAACTCATAACTCATAACTCATAACTTCTATAGCCCTATGAATGCACTGCCAGTCCCCTGAAACATTAACCAAGAAAGAAAGAAGTTGCTCACAAATATAATCAGCAAGGCAGTCACAACAGCAGTTGTAGTTGACTGTCCTACACCTTTAGCACCTCCTGTTGTCGTCAACCCCCAACTGCAACCAATTACAGCGATTAAAACGCCAAAACAACACGCCTTAATCATGGCGCTTAAAATATCCCAGATACCAAGAAAGTTACGGGCTGAGTCTAGAAATACCGTATCAGACAGGTTGTAGATATTTGTCGCAATGATGAATCCTCCGAACATCCCCGTTATCAAAGACAGGAGGGTTAAAATTGGTAACATTAAACAGCAAGCAATAACGCGGGGAATAACTAGATAATCGATTGGATCTGTTTTTAACATCAACATGGCATCGATTTGTTCTGAGACTCGCATGGTACCGATTTCTGCTGCAAAGGCAGAACCGACTCGCCCTGCTAAAACCACTGCTGTCAACACAGGAGAAAGTTCTCGTGTCAACGCTATAGAAAGCACTCCGCCGATAATGTTTCC
>NZ_JADEXF010000233.1 GCF_015207245.1 Nostoc cf. edaphicum LEGE 07299 | reverse complement strand
ATTTAAGAGCAGCTTCGTAAGCTGTAGAAGCTTTAGCTTTTCGTCCTGCAATTAAATTTAATCGTGCCAATTCAGTTTTTTCAAATTGCTCTATCAGGTTAACAATACCTACATTTAACTGATTGACAATATCAAAAATATTAGCTTCTATTTCCTCTTTAGGTATATTTTGAAGAAGCAATTGCCCAATTCTCAGGTGAGTAGATTTCTTGAGTTCTTCTGGAATTAAGGAATATGCTGCTTGTTGTACTCTGTCATGTAAGAACTTGTAACCCACCCGTGAAGTGTCGAAATTTAAATTAACCGCTTCTTCTTGATTAAAAACTAAGGGAATGCGGTAAGCTTCACTTAAAGGCAAAATTAATCCCGCTTGCAAAGCTGAGTGTAAATCATTTGCTGTCAAAGAAGGTGATTTTTCATTGACTATCGATAAAACATCCAGACTAAATCTGTCACCCACACAAGCTGCTAATTTTAAAACATCTTGGGTGAACTGTGGTAGTTTTTCAACTCGGCTGGCAACTAACTCAACTACATTCTTATCGGTAATTCCAATTGCTTGAATATCCTCTAGGCTCCATTGCCATTTAGCATCATCAAAGTCAAATTTTAACAGTTTTTCTTGATGAAGTGCCTGAATTAGTTGTGTTATGAAAAATGGGTTCCCGCCTGTTTTATTACAAATTAACTCAGCTAGTTTAATAATTTCTTTGTTAAAGGTTCCTGTTCCTTTATCCTGCTTAATCTCTATTTTTTGAAGAGTTTCGGCAACTAGCTGAGTTACATTATCTAAATTTAAAGGTTGCAATACAAGATTATTAACAACGGTGCCACTATTTTTAATTTCTTCTATCTTTTGGATTAAAGGATGTGCTGAACTAACTTCATTATCCCTATATGCCCCAATAAATAAAAAATATTTGCTGTCGGTGTCAGTTATGAGTAGTTGAATTAGATTTAAAGTGGCTGAATCTGCCCATTGCAAATCATCTAAAAAGATGACTAATGGGTGTTCTTTTTGAGTAAAAACTTGGATAAATTCTTTAAAAACATGATTAAAGCGATTTTGTGATTCTGTTGCCCCAATTTGGACAACTTCTGGCTGTGTACCGATGATTAATTCTACCTCTGGAATTACATCAGTAATAACTTTTCCATTTGTTCCTAAAGCTGATAAGATTTTATTACGCCATATTTCTATTTTTTCATTATTCTCGGTCAGCAAATACCGCATTAAATACGCAAAAGCTTGAATTAAAGAAGCATAAGGTATATTCCGTTTTAACTGGTCAAATTTTCCAGAGATAAAGTACCCTTGTCTACGAGTAATTGGTTTATTAACTTCATTGACTAGAACTGATTTGCCAATTCCAGAATAGCCAGACACTAGCATCATTTCACTAGTTCCAGATGTCACTCGCTCAAATGCAGCTAAAAGTTCATTAACTTGTTCTTCACGACCATATAATTTTTGAGGTATTAATAACTGGCTCAATATATCTAAACGACCTGGCACAAAATCAGTAATGATTCCCTTAGTTTCTAACTGCTTGAGACATGATTCTAAATCTGCCAATAATCCTGTCGCACTTTGATATCTGTCTTCCGCATTTTTTGCGATCATCTTCATCACAATCTCAGAGATGGCGGTAGGAATTTGTGAATTAAACGATTGCGGGTTTCTCGCTTGAACTGCAATGTGACTATAAACTACTTCTAAGGGATCTTGGCTAACAAATGGTGTTTTATCAGTGAGCATTTCATATAAAGTCACACCAAGGGAATAAAAGTCAGTACGATAATCAAGAATGCGATTCATTCTCCCAGTTTGTTCAGGAGACATATAGGCAAGTGTGCCTTCAACGCAGTTAAGGTTATTAAATTGAGGATTTTCCTTATTGAGACGCGAGGCTATACCAAAGTCAGCGAGTTTAACAATACCTGTCTGGGAGTTAATTATAATGTTATTAGGTTTGATATCTTTATGAATAATCTGATTATTATGCAAATAATCTAAAGCTCTAGTCAGTTGAATAGCAATCTTTAAATGATTAATTAAGTCAAGCTTTTTTGTTTGGAGCAGTTGAGATAAAGACTGACCACCAAAGTCTTCTAACAATAATCCCACACGGTTTTCAAAGGTTTCTAGACTGATAGCTTTAACTATATTGGGATGGTCTAAACCTTGCTGAATCTGATACTCATTTTTAAGACGAGTAAAGGCTTCAAGGGTCGGATATTCATTTTTAAGCAGCTTGAGGATAACTCGCTGTTGTGTCTTTGGCGTTTGTGCTTGATAAATAATTGTTTGGATTCCTTCGTGGAGAGTGGAATTAATTTGGTATCCAGTACGATTTGGCATTGATTTTTGATTATAAAGTTATAAAATTAGCATCATCCCTGTTCTATCGTGAAAAGGGTTCTAGTTTAATTATTCCCAGTACGTAGAAAATTATTAACATTGCGCTTCGGTATCCAAGGGTTGTAAATTAAAAAGCGATTATTTCCTTGTCACGGAAACTAGCGGCTAAAATCTGACTGTAACCTTTACGCTAACCGCAGATAAGGACACTTCTGTAAAAATCCAGATGCCTTATTATGGGCATCTAAATTATGAGTATGCGTTGGCGTGGGTCGAATAATGCCACCAAATAGGTCATCTAAGCCGTAGGGTGTGAAAAATTGCCATTGTCTTTGAGTATCTAGTCGAACTCCTACAGCGGTAGCGGTGTGCAGCCAATCTGTGATGCCATCCTCTGTACTAGTATAAGGTCTGCTACCAAGCCGCCAACGAGCAAAACTGGCTTGATTTTTGACATCAAACTCGTCATCAGGAAATTGTTCTGTGAGAGTCGCCTTTGCTGCTAGTTCTTGAGAACGGTTCCCCTCTATATCAAAAAATGCAATATCAAAATCTTTAATACCTAACCCACAGTCATTGCCAAAAATTGAAGACCAAACGGTGTTTCGGACTGCACCTCCAGCTAACCACCAGTTAGGTAGATTTAGTTGAGCGATCGCAGGTAATACTGTATCAATACGTGTATCAGCTAAAATCATCTGTAGGCGAGTGTTACTATTCATATCAAATTCCTGGGATTGTCAAGTAGAAGGTGAAAATATTATCATTCGCATTTCACTAAATTTACGGTGTTGATGGTTCTGTTGTGACACTTTGCAGTCCAATATTTATCAGGAGAACTTCTGTAGTCATAGTATAAATAGAACAGGTTGCACAGAAGGTTAAATTGTGAATTTAGAATTTAGAATTTTTATTTATGGAAGATTTCTTTGCGCGACTAGAACGCACACTCAATCCTGAACTGCCTTCTCTAACAGAGTCACAACAACAACTCCTCCAAGAACTCACTATTGATGAAAATCAACCCGGTACGATTCTGCATGACTTTCAAACCCTGATAGATTTCTTACAACCAAACGGAGTGGAAGTTAGTAGCATTAATAACCTTCTACCGCTAAAAGTCTTATCAGAAGTTAATTCTCAATTAAGTCACCCAATTGAAACTAAACTCAAACGCCCCGTACAGAAATCATACCCCTACATTAATGGACTATATCTGTTATTACGCAGTTCTGGAATCGCCCAAATTAAATCCCAAGGGAAGAAGCAGGTTTTAGCTTTAGACGCCGCAACTTTGCAATCATGGTCAAACCTCAATTTAACAGAACGTTATTTCAACCTACTAGAAGCTTGGTTAATTTGGGGAAATAACGAAGTTTTTGGTGAACATCAAGATTCATTAGGGAATTTATTTAGATGTATTCAACTTTGGCCCCGCGTTCCAGATAAAGGTTTAAAATTCCCTAAATATGAAGATCAAAACAATATTAGTTATTACCCTGGTCTGCATAATGTTGCTCTGTTAGAGCTATTTGGCTTGTTATCTATCAAACATGGTAAACCACAAGAAGGCAAGGGATGGCGCATTACTAGTTTACAACGCTTACCCTATGGTGATGCCCTGTTGCAATTCCTCTTTCCATTAGGTATACGAGGAGAATTACAGGATGATGTAAATGTAAATTTTGGAAAATTGCAGTCGCATTTTCAACCATTTTTTCCAGAATGGGAGCACAATTTACTTGTTCCCAAGCAAGGCTTCACCGATGGTATTTATATTTTCAAAGTATCACTTTTTAAGGCCTGGCGACGCATTGCCATACCAGCAAAAAAACCATTAAGCTGGCTAGCAGAAATAATTCTCGATGCTTTTGACTTTGATTACGATCACCTGTATGAGTTTAGTTATAAAGACCATTTTGGCCGCATCATAAAAATCGGTCATGCCTATATGGAAACGCCCCCATTTGCAGACCAAGTGCAGATTGGTGATTTGTCTTTAGAACCAGGTGGTAAAATGACCTATCTTTATGATTTTGGTGATAACTGGAAATTTGATGTGCAGTTAGAAGCAATTAATTCACCTGATAACAAAATCAAGAAACCGAAGATTTTAGAAGTTCACGGAAATGCACCTCAACAGTATTGGAGTGAGGATGATGAATCGGATGAAGATGAGTGATGAAAAGGATTTAGGAAAGTGCAGAGAATGAAAATATATTCATGTCCAGATGTCTTCTATTTGTGTCTAATAAAACCCGCTTTTATACTGAAGTAGTTTTAGTTACAATAAAGCAATACAAATTGTTAGGAGATAAAACCTGTGAGTCTTCCATATACTGGAGGTTGTCAATGTGGGCAGATTCGTTATGAAATTCATGCCCAACCGTTAACACTTTATCTATGTCACTGCAAGGAGTGTCAAAAACAATCATCTAGTGCCTTTGGTATGTCTCTTACAGTACTACGAGATGCTGTTGTAATTGTTCAGGGAAAACCGAAAGCTTGGACTCGAAAAAATGATAGCGGTCGTGAAGTAAATAACCTGTTTTGTGGCGACTGCGGAACGCGATTGTTCCATAAAAGGACTTACAATTCAAATACTATCAATGTCAAAGCTGGAACCTTAGATGATACAAGTTGGTTACGCCCAGTGGGTAATATTTGGACACGCAGTGCCCAGTCATGGGTGATAATTTCAGACCAATTGCTCAACTATGATGGGCAACCAGAGGATACGCAGCTTTTATGGGAAAAATGGAAACAACAACATCCATAGATGCATAACTCATGATGTTAAACATCATACCCTTGACACTTAAATTATCGAACTCATAACTGTACTAAAGAAGATAATAATAAAATTTTACTGGTAAAATGCTTTAATGAACATATTAAATTATTTAAAACAGTAATAGTAAACTCAAATTATAAGTTCAGGTTGTGTATCATATATAGTTCTACTTGTCTGCAAATCATTAATAAACCTAACACACTATTAATATTTCACATGAAAGCTTACTGGACATTTCCAATCAAGTAATGTAAGTGAAATTGGATAAGTAAGGCAATTTTGGTTCATTTTCAACACTTTTAACAGTTATTTCTAGACAAGCTTGATGAAACACGATACACCAAAAGAATTGAACCCAGACCAAGAAATTGGGCGCTTAATTGATGAGGTAATGTCTTCATCTCTGACTGATGAACAGTACCGCAAAAAGATGCAGCGACGCAAAGAAGTGCAAGACAAGCGCATAGCAGAAGCTGTACCAGAAAAAGGGTTAATTATTGTAAATACTGGTAACGGTAAGGGTAAAACCACTGCAGCTTTGGGGATGGTGTTGCGATCGCTCGGTCATGGGTATAAAGTAGCGATCGTCCAATTCATCAAAGGTAGCTGGGAACCTTCCGAAAAAAGGGTCTTCAGCTATTGGGAAGACCAGATAGAATTTCATGCAATGGGCGAAGGCTTTACCTGGGAAACTCAAGACCGCGATCGCGATCTTGACAAAGCTAGCGCCGCCTGGGAAAAATCGTTAGAATACATCCGCAACCCAGACTTTCATCTAGTGTTGTTAGACGAAATCAATATCGCCCTCAAAATGGCTTACTTACCAGTAGAAGACGTTTTAGCAGGTTTGGCACAAAAACCCGCTAACAAACACGTTATTCTCACAGGTAGAGGCGCACCACCTGCTTTAATTGAACGTGCTGACTTAGTAACTGAAATGACCCTAGTTAAGCACCCTTTCCGCGATCAAGGTGTGAAAGCACAACCGGGAATTGAGTATTAAATCAGAATTTAGAATTCAGAACTCAGAATTCAGAATTGTTAAAAACCAGGTTTCCGATCTCTGCTGAGTAGGAAACCTGGTTTTCAATTCTTGTATATCATACCAATTTGAAAAAAGAATGCAATACATAGATAATACAT
>NZ_JADEXF010000232.1 GCF_015207245.1 Nostoc cf. edaphicum LEGE 07299 | reverse complement strand
GTGGGGTTCTTCGGGTTTAATAAGTAATCAAACGGTACAGTATCTCGCCAGCCTTGGGTACAAGTAAGATGCCTTCATCCTCTCGGTTAGCCCATTCTGTGGGTTGAATAGTCGCAGGGTTACAATAGTTCAAGTTATGAGCAGCACAGCGTTCAGCAGAAATGCCAGTCGCTAAAGTAACGCGAATTCGCGCTTGTTCCCCTTTTATCGGATCAAAAGTACCCATCCCTTTTAAGTGAGTACTATGGGCCAGAACTCCAGCAGGATACTTTTGGAATTTATCCCACTGTTTGAGAAAGTAATCCCGCAGATGATAGCCAATTTCGGATAAGATTTCGCCGTGTGTATAGCTAAACTCGGTAATATGAGGAGCATATATAATTACTTCGCCTCCATCGGCTACTACTGGCTCTAGCTTGTACATTCCTTTTGCTGCTGTCCAAATGTCATCATACATTTGGGGCATGACTGAAAGCACTTGTTTAAAAGGCCGATCTACATATTTGATATGCAGTTTAGCTGATAGTTTTGCAGCAGCTTCCCAAGCTGATTCTGGTTGATCTATATAAAGTCCAGCTAGCTGATTTGTTTTCGGTGCGACCACCATCGCCAAACAAAGCTTTGGGGTAGAAATCAGGTTAGCGGCTCGGTTAATCAAACGCCGGACTGGTGTGATTCCCAGTGTACCAATAATCTCATAACAAGTAATTAAAGCACCTAACCAGTGTGAGAGATTAATTACTTCTTGACCACCAATACCAGGGAAAAAATATTTATTTCCACCAGAGAAACCGACAACTTCGTGAGGAAAAACTGGCCCACAAATCGCGATTAAATCGTATTCTGTTACAAGCTTATTAATACGCACATCAACAGACTGATGTAGCATACCACCGCTAATTTCTGCTATCTCGTCTGCCGAAATTATTCCACAAAAAATAAAGGTATCTGGCTCATTCCAAAGGTGGTTAAAGATGCGAATTTTTTTAAAAGTTGTTTCTCGCTCCTCTGGTGTTACTCCTACCAAGTGATTGATTTGTTCTTCACTCATCAGATTATGTGTACCCAGAGCAATTAAAAAATCCAGAGCCGCTACTCTTTGACTCAACTCCTGATGAAGCAATCGAAACATTTGCGGGATGGGAGCAGTACGGGTACTATCTGGAATTAACACCAAGATGCGCTGTCCATCCAACTTAGGGTCTGCTAAAGCTTGATGAACTAGCCCGGAAACTTGCTCATCTGAAAGTGTTCCATTATTTACAGCCAGTGAATACATGACATTATTAAACTCCACTGTAGATACTAAATCCACCATCTACCGGCACAACTACCCCATTCACAAAACTAGAACCAGAACTACATAACCAGATTAAGGTGCTGAGTAATTCATCTGGTTTTCCGAAACGTCCGGCGGGGGTATGGTCAATAATTTTTTGCCCGCGTTCGGTCAAACTACCATTAGAATTTAAGAGTAAATCTCGATTTTGTTCGCCAATAAAAAAACCTGGTGCGATCGCATTTACTCGCATTCCATCACCATATTTTTGGGCGAGTTCTACAGCTAACCAGCGAGTAAAGTTATCTATCCCCGCTTTTGCAGCTGAGTAGCCAACCACGCGGCTAATTGCTCGAATGGCAGACATAGAAGATATATTCACAATGCAACCGTGGGGTTGACTTTTTTCCACCATTGCTTGACCAAAAACCTGACAAGGTAGTAAAGTGCCCACTAAATTGAGGCTAACCACTTCCTCAAAGGCTGTATGTGGCATATCAAAAATAGTCGCATCAGAAGAAATTGTGGCAGCCGGAATATTACCGCCAGCCATATTTACCAAGATATCTATCTCATCCCAACGCTGTATAATAACATCCCTAGCGATTTCTAATTGGGAGCGATCGCTAACATCTGCCACCACAGCCATACTTTCTCCACCGTTAGCAGTAATCTCAGCCACCACCGCCCCTGCCCTAACTTCATTGCGACCCAAAACCACCACTCGCGCTCCAGCCAGAGCCAAACCCTTTGCCATAGCCCCACCAAGCACACCAGAACCACCCGTAACTACCGCAACCCGCTCCTTCAAACTAAAAAGTTCACTTAAAATCAAAATGATTCCCCCACTTAGTAAAATTCTCTGCGTACCTCTGCGCTTCCCTTTGCGCGACGGCAGTCGCTACAACGGGGGGAACCCCCGCAACGCGCTGCCTCCCCTCTGCGTTTAAATTCCCCCTAAATTCCCCTCAAACTTATAAGCAACCTTAGCCAGGTCATAAGCCAAAGCACGAGCCATACCATACCCTTCCTCTTCCTCAACCAATCCCCGCGCGACCAATCCAGCCAACCAATTACAAGCTACCCGCCGCCAGACATTATGACGAGCCGGAATCGAAACGAAAGCCCGTGTATCATCATTAAATCCAGCAGTATTATAAATTCCCGCAGTTTCCATTACCTGATTGAAATAACGCTCCATACCATTTACGCTGTCGTGAAACCACCAAGGTGGGCCGAGCAATACACTGGGATAATGACCAGCTAACGGAGCCATTTCGCGGCTATAAGTGCTTTCATCCATGCCAAAAATGATTAAATGGAAGCGGCGATCGTTACCGTAAGCTGACAACAACGGGCGTAGATTTTCAGTCCATTCGATTTTTATGGGAATATCAGCACCTTTATCAGCTCCAAATCTTTCAAATAAAGCCGGATTATGGTTACGCATCACACCGCAATGCATTTGCATCACCAAGCCATCTTCCACACTCATCCGCGCCATTTCCATAAAGATATGACCGGTAAAATTTTCTACATCACCTGGATTCAGCTTGCCGACTAATGCTCTCGCAAAGATTGCTTCGGCTTCTTGGTCAGAAAGGCGTGTGGTATAAGGTGTAGCTGCACCTTGGTCGGTAGCTGTCGCACCCATTCTTTTAAAGAAAGCTCGACGTTCTTCTAAAGCTTGCACAAAATTTGCATAAGTGTTAATTTCTGTACCGATACTGCTTTCCAATTTGGTAAGATTTTCACGCCATCCAGGAGCATCCAGGTTAACTACTGCATCTGGACGAAAAGTTGGTCTGATTTGAGTAAAACCATCTTCGTGGAGCGATCGCTGATTCTCTAGGTTATCACTGGCAGCATCGGTAGTACAAAGCACTTCGATGTTAAAGCGTTTGAATAAAGCACGAGGGGAAAACTCCGGTGAAGCTAACAAACCTTCCAGATAATCATAGATAAGTCCGGCATTGTGAGAGCTTAAAGGTTCATCCACCCCAAAGACGTTAGTCAGTTCCTCTTTCAGCCACAACCCTGACGGAGTACCTTGGAATAGATAAAAATGGTCGGCGAACAATTGCCAGATTTTACGGTGGTCGGTTTCTACTGGCGAACCATCATTGGTTGGTATGCCCAAAGATTGCAGAGATACGCCCCGACTATAGAGCATCCGCAAAAGGTAGTGGTCAGGAATAATCAGTAATTCTGTGGGCGAACCAAAACGGGCTGCGGGATTAGCTAACAAAGCTGGATCTACGTGTCCGTGTGGACAAACTAGAGGTAACGCAGATATGCTGTCAAAAAATTGATGAGCTAATCGTCTTTGAACTGGTTCTGGAGAAAAGCAGCGATCGGGAGATAAACCCGGTTTTTTAGTTAACATAATTTTTGTATAAATTGTTTTGAATTTCAAATTGTTAATAATGCTGCACTGCTACTACGCTGTAATAGAAAAGGAGATAAAACGCGGTTTTCCACAGTTTTTTCTTCTATTAAATCGAGTAACATTTGCATGGCATAGCCACCAATTTCTAACATAGGCTGACTAATTGTGGTCAGCGCCGGCGTAACGTAACCGCCCAAAGCAATACCATCAAATCCGACGAGACTTAAATTTCGCGGTACTAAAATACCTAATTCTTGGCAAGCTAACAGAGCGCCAACCGCCACCATATCGTTGTAACAAAAGATGCCTGTAACTTCCGCAGTCAAGAGTTTAGATAGCATATTTTGCCCAGTGATAACATCGCTGTTTCTGGTATCATATTCGTCACTAATTGAAACCCAATCAGTATTTTTTGGAATCCCAGCTTCCGCAAGGGCCATTTGATATCCTTCTAGACGCTGCTGGTTCGATCTGCTGCGATCGCCTACACCCAAATAACCAATAGCGGTGTGTCCTAAACTAATTAGATGCTCTGTCGCTAATTTAGCACCTAAGCGATCGTCTATTGCAACTGAATGAAATATTTCTGATTGGTCTTCAGTTTGACTATTAATCAAAACTGTCGGTACAGCAATTTGTGTGAGTTGTTTAGTATGCTGTTTACTAATTCGTGAGTCAGCTATTAAGATCCCGTCCACCCTACGGCGATGAAAAGTATCAATAGCTGCCATTTCCTGATCCAAATCTCGGTGTGAAGCACTCAATAAAACACTCAAACCCGCTGGTTTGGCTATCTTCTCGATTCCCTCTACCACCTCACCATAAAAGGGATCTGAAATTGAAGTTACTACTACACCAATAGTATTAGTACGTTTATTTTGCAAGCTTTGAGCAATAGCATTTGGCACATAACTCATCTCCTGTGCCAGTCGCTTAATTTCTTCTCGCACTTTCGGGCTAATGAGAGCATTATCTCGCAAAGCACGTGAAACTGTAGAATGAGAAACCCCTGCTCTGCGGGCAATATCTTCAATTGAAATTCTTCGTTTATTCATTATTTTATCTTAGCTTTTAAATATTGCACACGTGTGCATTTTGTGTGTATTATAGAAAATAATCGTGATTTGTCAAGAGATTTTAATACAACTCACATTTGTATGGAAAGGAGTTAAAAGTGAGGACTTTTAACTCCGTCCATGATTACAACTACAAGTTCCAAATTCCGAATTCCGAATTAGTTTAACTTTTATTAAGAAAAAAGATGATTATTATCGTCATGGGTGTATCTGGTTCTGGGAAAACCACCATTGGAAAACTATTAGCAGACTCCCTAGAGTGGGAATTTAGCGATGCTGATACTTTCCACTCGCCAGAAAATGTTGAGAAAATGCGGCGCGGTATCCCTCTGAGTGAAGATGACAGGATGCCTTGGTTACAAGATTTGCACACAGCTATTAAACACTGGCTGCAAGAAAATAAAAATGTAGTGCTGGCGTGTTCGGCTTTAAAAAACAGCTATCGGCAATTTTTGGTAGTGGATAGCGAACGCATCAAGCTAGTTTACCTCAAAGGGTCTTACGAGTTGATTCAAATGCGGTTACAAGAGCGTAGCAATCATTACATGAGCGAAAAACTGCTCGACAGCCAGTTTTATACATTAGAAGAACCAGTAGATACTCTACGTATGGATGTTGCACAGCCACCCCAGATAATTGTCCAAAACATTAGAACTGCTCTGGAAATTTAGCTGAGTTATGGCAACCGTAATATTAAGATTAATCACGTATCTAGGAAAACACGAACTTTTGGCAACCAAATCACATCAGATGTAAGTCTAAAGAAATATAAAAGCAAGCAGATAACTGTAATGGTAGGAGAAAAGTAGTGTTTATAAGATTAGCGCAACAGCATCAGCAATTCGTCCAAGACTTAGTAATTAACCTGCAAGCCTTGACAATTATACTTGAGCGGCGTGGCTATACTGCGTCTTGTTATACGTGCGGCGAGCAAATGAACAGTGCTTCATTTATGGTTAGCCTGAAAGAAAAGCACCTGATTCGGTTTTTAGTGTCTGATTACGGAATTACTTGGATGGAATTGTGGGACGATCGCGAATTAATGAAGTTGGAGGGTGCAGAAGCGATAAACCAGCTACAAGAGTTGGCTAATATTGTTAAGCATTCTACTGCCATACAATTAACAAAATAGTTAACGACTCCCTTGGCTGAGTTCGGCAAAAAAATTAACAGAGGTTTTGCACACGTGTGTAAAACAAAAGATAAACTTATATATAATCAAAGGCTTGTGTACGCGTATGGACAAGCCTTTTCAAAAATCTATCCAACACAAAAATCAGCTATAGAGACGTACAACTCTACGTCTCTAAGGCGTAGCGATATGCTGGCGCTGCGCGATACGGCGTTGCGGTACAAGGTCGTCGCTACCCAGAAGGCATCAAAGTCTCTGAGAATTAGCGATCGCATCAGTGCTTTGTTCTAACTCCGATCCAAGCAGATTGGACAAAACACTGAAAGAAATAAGTTATGCACAGGTATACAAAGACGAAATGAAACTTAACACCTATTTTTGCACACGTGTGCAAAAATAATAAATAAGTTTAGTACAGGTTTTGCACACCTGTGCATAATAGAGTGCGAAAGTACGATT
>NZ_JADEXF010000231.1 GCF_015207245.1 Nostoc cf. edaphicum LEGE 07299 | reverse complement strand
AGCGATCGCTTCATCATCGCGTCCCAATCTTACCAAAGTGTAACCATATTTATCCCAAATTTTGGGAGAATTAGGTTGGAATTCCAGCGCTTTCTCAAAGGAGACGATTGCCTCTTCGTATTGTTCTAATGCTACTAAGGAAAGACCGCGATTTAACCAGGCAACGGCATCGTCAGGTTTAATTTGTGTAGCTTTGTTAAATGAGGCAAAGGCTTGCTGATGCTGTTGTAAGTTCCCAAAAGCAACGCCGCGATCGCACCAAGCTTGATGATAATCTGGCTGAATCGTAATCGCTTTATCGTAGGATGCGATCGCATCTTGGTAGCGTTTCAACCTTCCCAGAGTTAGACCACGTTTTAACCAACTCACAGGTTCATCAGGTTGGATTTTCACTGCTTGGTTGTAAGCTGCGATCGCATCTTCGTAGCGCCTTTGAGAAAACAGATCGTCTCCCTGTTTTACATACTCATCAGCAGTGAATTCTGGTTGTTGCGGCTGTTCCTGTATTTCTTGTTCAAATTCAGAATTTACTACATCTAGAATGGATTCAGGTGTAATTTCAGTTAGTTCTTGAAGAATCAGATCCTTTCTTTCTTGGGCATCTAATTGTAACTCAGAAAGTTGAGAAACAAACTCAGTTTCTAATCTTTCTAACTTTTCTAAAATCAGAATCTTTTGTTGTTGAGCATTCCATTGTAATTCCGAGAATTGCGAACTAAACTCAGAACCAGATTTTTCTAAATTCTCAATGATTAGCTCTTTGGATTTTTGAGCATCGGATTGTAATTCAGATAATTGAAATTTAAATTCTGATTGCAATACTTCTAAACTTGCAAGAATTTTATTTTTTTGTTCTTGAGCATCTACTTGTAATTCAGATAATTGAAATTTAAGTTCCCGCTCAAATATACCTAAACTGTCAACGGCAATCTCTTTTTGCTTTTGAGCATCAACCTGTAATTCGGATAACTTTTCTACAAATTCTGACTGTAATTTTGTTAAACTTTCAAAAATTATATCTTTTTGCTGTTGAGCATCAGACTGCCATCCAGAAAGTTGAGATGTGAACTCAGACTTTGATATTTCTAAATCAGCAACGGCTAGTTCTTGCTGTTGTTGCACACCTAACTTTAACTTAGACAGTTCTTCTGCGATCGCAGATGCTAATTTTCCTAAATTCTCCAGTGCTATATTTTTTTGTTGTTGAGCATCAAACTCTAACTTAGATAATCCCGAAGCAAATTTTGACTCTAAATTTTCTATATTTGCTTGAGATTTTTTTAGTTCCGCTTCTAATCTACTTAATACTTGTGCTTTAGCTAAATCTATATCTGATATCAGAATAGAGACATTCTCTTGTTCATTTTTAATTTTTTGTTGTAGAGCAGTTGCTTCCTGTTCTAATTCAAAATTTATTTTTTTCGCATCTTGAATAATATTTTCAGCTTCTTGTTTAACGGTGGTTAGCTGATTTTGTAATTGTTCCATTCCTTGGACTTGTTGCATTGCTCTATCAACAATTTCTCGGATGATCACCCGTCGCAACAGCCACAACAAAGCAATAACTGCGACTGGAAAGAGACTTAGTATAACTAGCCAAATATCGAGTAATATAGTTGTGCGGCTAAAACTGCTTTTCAAATCAGATTGAACTTGCTGTTGAATTCGTTTTTCTGCTCGTAGTCGTGCTAATTCTTCCCGTTCTGAATTCGATAACACCGGAGTCGGAGTTAGTGCTGGGTTGGGTGATGGTGCAGATTGTCCACTGGCGATTCCAATGGATAACAATAAGGGTAAAAATACAATAGTACTTTTTCCAATTAAAGCGAAAACAGCTTGATTTTTGCTCTGCATAACAACCATCTGAGTCTGTTGGTCAGTTTTTGAAGCGACGCGCCTCTCTCCAATCTATAACAGAATTAAGTGGTTAAATGTTGTAGAGGCAGTGTAAAATTCTGAGCAATCCTTAACTAATCCGTTTCCTCGCCCTGAGTGTACGTACAACTTTAGTCCTAGAGTGCAGTCAAGTTTGTGACAATTTTTGATTATGTACTACTATAACATTACTACGTTGTGAATACTGCTAAAGATGGTGAAAGTCAAGCAGTAAAAATAATAATTTATCAACCAGTTAAAGACAAAATACGAAAGCATCGACACTTTCTTAGACCATCCACCGAAGAAGGTTCTGACTGCGTTTTTACAGATAAGAGGGTGTTGAAGTTGGAAGTTCTAGCTGTATTGTATGGGAAGTGTCATGTGTGGTTACTTCGCATTAACATTAGATTATCTATGAGCAGTAGATTACTTGTTCTCAAATTAACTTAACAAAGGCGGTAGAAAATGGGTCGCATAAATCCTTATACACTGCAATTGCAGATTACCCGAATGTTTGAGCAAGGGCAATCATTTTTTGCCACAACCAAGGTACAGGAATGGTTGAAAGAACGTAAACATAATCCAGAAGATTATGACATTATTTTCCATAAAAAACCTGCACCTCCTGGTTCCAAAGAAGTGATGGTTGTGGAAATTGAATTACGCCGCAAAGATGGACAACCTGTAGATCCGTGGTTGCAGGAACAAGCAAATCTCCATGCCTGATTTTCGCAACTATAGCAGTCCTAAATCAGATGTGAAAACTTATTTTTCTCTTCTTGACATTTCGGAGGAAAAGTGGTTTGTTCATCTTCACAACTTAGATAGGATTGCTATATGTAAGGGCTACGCCTACGCCCAAACTCAAAACATAATCTGATGTAAATATTGAAATAAGTTTACACAAATTTTATATATACCTGACAACCTTAAAGATTTAACAAAGATCATCTTTTGTTGGTTATTTCTTAACCTATATGCATTGGTTAAAAGTTTATTTAAGTGAAATTACAGAATTATTCATTTTTTAGTTTCGGAGCTTTTTCTGATGAAATTAGCTAAAGATATTAGCATGGCGGCTTTTGCTGTTGCTGTCTCGGTTGCTGCTGTTGTTAAACCGACGCAAGCTGCCTTAGTTAATTATGATTTCACCGTAAATGCGACATCTGGCGATCGCCCCGGTCAGTATTTCGGCTCTTTTCGGTATGATGACTCGACCTTAACCAATACAGGCCTTGAGACATTGGGAGTGGAGAATGGATTAGCAGTGGCATTCAACTACTTAGGCACTAACTATACAGAGGTAGATGATACTGATTTTAACAGTTTTCCTATAGCCAGCTTTAATAATGGCAAAATTCTGGGATTAAGCTATTTTGTTGCAGACCAATTTGCGATCGCAAGCGATCCAAATACTCCAGATGTAGGAGGCAACAACTTTTATCTGATTAACCAATCAGTCAATGCAACACAGGTAGGTAATGTAAGCTACACTAAAGTACCCGAACCGTTAGCTGTTGGTGGTACAGCTATTGCTGGTGTTATGGGATTATGGATGCAACGTAAGAAGAGAGCAACAAAAATTGTGGGTTAATAACTACAAGTAATATCATATCAGCTTGATTAATCAAGTAGGCATGATATAAATTCAATACTTCTAGGATAAGTACTCTTCACCTTTGATGTGGTCTGGGAAAAGGGTAAAGGATAAATTTAAACCCTTTCTCTTTACTCTTGAACGAATGGCACTAAGAAAAGCCCAAAGACTTATTGTATCCTCGTTCCCAGCCTCGAGGCTGGGAACGAGTTCCGAGAGGCTCTGCCTCTTGTCAAGAAAGAGGAGGCGGAGCCTCCAAGAATGGTTTCCCAGCCTGGAGGCTGGGAACCAGTTGGGGCAAGGGCTGTATCTTAACTTAGTGCCATTCACTCTTGAACTGAGAAGTATTGTAAGCAAATTACCTTAATCCTTGCCCATGTTTAGGGTCAAGAATTAAGGTGATTTAAAACTATTTAAGATACTTCGCTAAATAAATCTGTTCCTATCGTTTTTAGAGACCACCAATAACACCACCATCATTACGAGTAATTACTACCGTTGATGAACGTGGACGACCTGATGGGCCATAACCTTGACTGTTAGGCCAATTGCTCGATAGCGTGGGATTCGAGGCATTCCCACTATCGCCTGGGTGTTGGATGTTGATAAACATCGCTTTGCCATCGGGTGTACTAGTAATACCAGTTACCTCACAATCTGTAGGGCTGGTCAGGAAGCGTCTAACTTGTTTGGTGTTGGGGTCAGCACATGACATAGTGTTGCTACCAATGTTTGTCAAGTCACCGCGACCATCACCTGCATGGTCGGTCTGAATCCAGAGGCGGCCGAAGTCGTCGAACCAGAGACCATCTGGTGAACTTAAATCGTCACCTTTAATGTTGCCCTTGAGATTTGGTTCGGGTCTAGTTTTGTCGCCAGCTTCAAAGAAGATATCCCATTTGAAAGTTGTAGCCGTAACGCTGCGTCCATCTTCGCGCCAGCGAATGATGTGACCGTAACGGTTGTCAGGACGTGGGTTGGGAGGATTCACAGGAGGACGCGCACCACCTGCTGCTGTTGTGCCGTCTGGCTGGTTCGACGAAACTGGAGTTGTGCCCCGACGATTATTGTTGGTCAATGTGCAGTAGACTTCAATCTCTTTATATCCGCCGATGCGAGGACGCACAGCTACCCACTCTGGGCGATCCATCATAGTTGCGCCGACGCGATCGCCGGCTTGTCTTGTCTTGATAAGCACCTCAGCTTGGCTTCTGAAACCATTTTCTGGTGTCAGACCACGCTGACCGTATACCAAAGGAATCCACTCACCAGTACCGTTGTCATTGAATTTGGCAACGTACAGAACACCGTTATCGAGCAAATCGCGGTTAGCAGAACGATTTCCGGGATTGAAAGGTTGGGCACAAACGAACTTGTAGATATACTCGTTGCGCTCGTCGTCACCCTGATAGAAAGCAACACGCTTATTATCATCAACCACAACCTGAGCGCTCTCATGCTTGAACCGACCAAGGGCAGTGCGCTTGACTGGTTTGCTTTGCGGATTGTAGGGATCAATCTCAACCACCCAGCCGAATAAATGGGGTTCGAGTGGGTTGGTGTTGGCATCAAAGCGTGGATCAACCTCCGGCCAGCGATAGCTAGATGATGTTGAAATGCCGTAGCGATTTTGTGCTGCCAGAATATCGGACTTTTCGATGTTCTCAATTGTAACTACATCTCCTGTGGGATTAGCAAAGTAGCCGTTCCAGTTCTCTTCACAGGTCAAGTAAGTACCCCAAGGAGTGTGACCGTTGGCGCAGTTGTTGATTGTGCCATAAGCAGTGTAGCCGTCGTTGAGTGTGCCAGTGTCAACAGAGCCAGTTGGCCGAATTGAAAACTTCTTCGACTTTAACAAGGCATCGCCAGCCGCAGGCCCCGAAACTCTGATTTCAGTGTTAGCGGTAATGCGGCGACCATAAGACGAATTACGATTAAAACTCCAGTCATTGCCATTTTTGGAAATTTCTACAACAGACACACCATGAGCAGCCTGAGACTTCCGTACCTTGGCAATTGTGACTACATCCAGACCATCTGGATGCAAAATTGATTCCTGGGTGTACTCATGGTTAACGCACAACAGACCAGTATTAATGGGCTGGTTTAAAAAGCCCCTTAGCGATCTTGTTTGTGAACTTACTGTCCGACCAACAACATTCCCTGGTTGTAAAGGAAAGTAGTACATACCGTCATTGTGCATACCAAACTGCTTTTCTTGAGCAGCCGCATCCTGAGAAGCATCTGGTAGCCAAGTCGGGCCACCAGGTGCGATCGGATCTCCCCAAGCAATCAGTACTTTGGCTGTGTAACCTTCAGGAACACTGACAAGATCCTTTTCCAGAAATCCTGTAACTGGATTGAGTAGATTTGGTGGAACGCTCTTGAAGCCTATGCCAGCAAATCCCGTTCCCTTGGGAATCGGAGCTGCATCAACACTTTGGAGAAAGCCACCGATAGAAACATCGCCCAGAACAGTTAGCACCGACGTACCCACAGCCGTCATGATGAACCGCCGCCGACTCAAGCTAACGCGGTCAATCACATCACGAATTGACTCGTTACTAGATGGGTTGAGGGTCAAATTGTTTTTAGGATGAGAGCGTCCTTTCATTCTTTGTTCTCCGTTTAAGGCTTACGAGGTTGCTATTCAGTTCATCTCTCAATAACATGAGTAATTTGGTAAATAAAAACTCTATATATTTACAACAATTACCTTAGATTTTTATTGAGATTGACACATATTTAACAGCTAATAAATAGCAATGAATAACAAATTAAGACTGTCTGATGCTGCTTACACAGACTAAAATAGTCATGTTTACCTTAATTTAATTACTAAGTATTAACATCAGGTTATATAT
>NZ_JADEXF010000230.1 GCF_015207245.1 Nostoc cf. edaphicum LEGE 07299 | reverse complement strand
CCAAAATCAAGATAACATTGTCACTACGTGATTGTTCAGCAGCTTGGGTAGAGATGAAATTCCCCCGCCGCCAAATTATTGTCTTCTGGTCGGAAAAGATATAAACCAATAATTCGCGGTTGATAAGACTCTATTTTCTTTAATAGCTGATTGATTCTCCGATCTGATAGAGGCCATTTCTCTCGTTTGAGATCGTTATCAGTAATTTTTACTAGCAAAATCCGCCGATCGGGTGCTTCTGATGGACGCGATCGCAACATCTGGTCATAAACTCTTAACTCCCAAGGCTGTAACCATTTGATTTCCCGAACTCCCCAGATAAAGGCGGTCACTCCTACACTGGTAACAAAAATAATTTGCAGCCAACTTTTGCTCTTAGAAGTTTCACGGGAATCCTGAACTTTGACAAAAGGTACGCGGAGTTTTTCTAGTAGTCCACTAATCACGGCGTTGAGGCGGTAGCCTGAATTGGGTAGATGTTGTAGGCGCAGAAGTCAATTTTCGGAATCTAGCTTAAAAGCTAGTTAACCTGAAGCTCTTATTAATGTAGCAATTTACTTGCTATTTAGAGGCTTTGACGCATTCCTGCTTTGAAAGCAAGCTTACGCCCAGCGTCAACCATAGAATCAGACAAGTACTAATCATCTGTTTGAGATGTTTGAACATCTTCAACAGAACTGGTAACTGGGAAAGAAATCGGATTAGAAGATGGAGTTAGTGAATCTAACTGAGGTTGTTCAAGTGATGCTTCAATACTGGAATCGGCAAAATAGTAACCAATAATCTTATCATAGTTAGAAGCAACAGCTAAAAAAGCGCCACCTAAAATATAGATAGGTAATGGCAGATTAAATTCTTGCAACCAGTCAAACAGTTCCGCTAAGGCAAACAGCACCAAAAAACAGGCAAGCCAAACCTTCATATTCTTATCCCCTGAATTAAAACAATTCTATTACTAGCTTAAATAGCTTGCATCATAGTTGATGTAATACATAATCACCAACTTACAAGGTCTATAGCCGTAGATAGATGAAGTCAAAGTTATAGCAGATGCTATTCTAAGTACACAGTATGCGATCGCTCACGTCCTCTCTGAGACAACTACGCTTGTGAATGGGGTTCCAGCTATTCTACAATCCTTGTGCGAAAGTTTAGGATGGCAAGCTGGAATAATCTGGAGTGTAGACGATGAAGCTAATGTTCTACACCCCATGAGTACTTGGTATTCATCTGATTTGGAGAAAGAACCATTTAACCAGCACACAATTGCTTTTAGTGAAGGTTTAGTCGGTCAGATTTGGGCAAGTGGTCAACCTGTTTGGATTTCAGAACCCGCCCAAGACGAGAATTTTTTTGCCACCGCCATCGGACTTCCGATTCGGTTGGATAATAAAATCTTAGGTGCGATCAAACTTTTCAGCGCTCAAATTTTACTCCAAATGATGAGTGCGATCGCCACTCAAATTGGTCAGTTCATTGAGCAGCAGCGAAGCTCGTCATTACTGCAAGAAAGTGAGGAAAATATGTCAGATTTTTGAAATTCCAGGTGTCTCGATTGGCGAGGAAAATTCTACCATTGTTAAAGACTTAATTGATAACCTGAAAGATCGAGAGGTTACAGATTTGCGACAATATTTGGATGAACAGCAGCAAGTAGAAGAAAATCTGCGTCATAGTGAAGCACGCTACCGCTCACTGGCAGAAGCAAGCGCATCCATCGTTTGGAGCGCCGGGCCTTGGGGCAACGTTGTTGATGAGATTCCGACTTGGGAGGCGTTCACTGGGCAAAGTTCCGAACAATACAAAGGATGGGGTTGGGTTGACGCACTACACCCAGACGACCGGACATCTGTAGCTGCTATTTGGAGACAGTCCTTTTTTGGACGCAGCGTTGCAGTTGCCGAGTATCGCGTTCTGCGGCATGACGGGGAATACCGTGACATGGCTATACGTGGTGTGCCTATACTTGATGAAATAGGCGAAATCCAGGAATGGGTAGGAATGTGCATGGATATCAGCGAACGCAAGCAAGCTGAGGCAGAACGCGAGCAACTACTGGCGCTACTGAAAACAGAACAGACTCGCTTGGTTGAAGCTAACGTTCTGCTTGATACCCTCTTTAATAACGCACCTATAGGTATTGGTCTATGGGATGAGAAATTGAGATACGTTCGATTGAATGACGCTTTAGCTGAGATTAACGGTCTTCCCCAAGAAGCGCATATCGGTAAGACCGTCGCTCAAGTGCTACCTGGGGTAGATGCTGCGGTGATGGAAGCTTTACACCATGCGATCGAGACGGGAGAATCTATTGCCCAAGAGGCCAGTGGAGAGACACCCGCCGCACCTGGAAAGCAGCGGCACTGGTCGGTAAATTATTATCCAATTAAACTACCAAGTGATATTACTTGGGTGGGTGCAATCTGCCAAGAGATCACGGAGCGCAAGCAAGCAGAGGCAAAACTGCGCGAGAGTGAGGCGTGTTTTCGGCTGCTGGCTGAGAATTCAACTGATATTATTTCCCGCCACACAGTAGATGGAATTCTTCTGTATATTTCACCAGCTTGCTACACAGTATTGGGGTATCAACCAGATGAACTAGTCGGTCATCCCAGTCAGGAGTTAGTTCACCCAGACGATTTGGCAGAGATTGCGAAGAATTTCCCAATTAATGCTGATTTACCAGATATTTATACTGTTACTCACCGCGCTCGTCACAAAGACGGGCATTATATCTGGTTGGAAGCAACTATTCGAGCTATTCGCGATCGCCAAACTCAAGAAATTTTAGAGATGCAAGCGTCTTCGCGAGATATTACTAAGCGCAAACAGATAGAAGAGGAGCAGCGTTTCTTAGCTGAAGCTAGTGGGATTTTGGCTGCATCATTGGACTACGAAACAACCCTAGCAGGTTTGGCGCGTTTAGCAGTGCCGGAAATAGCTGATTGGTGCTTAGTTGATATTATTTGTGAGAATCAATTAGTTCGCCGACTTGCAACAGCCCATGCCAATTCAGAGAAACAAGAATTGGTAGAACAGTTACAAAATTATCCGCCTGATTTGGCACTGAAAAAAGGTGTTGCTGAGGTAATACGGACAGGCAAATCACAAATTACTCATTTTATTTCTGATGAACAGATACAAGGGTTAACCCACAACGCCAGTCACCTCAAAATCTTGCAAGAACTAAATCCGATATCTGGCATGAGCGTACCGCTAATCGTTCGGGGACGGGTGTTGGGAGCGATGACTTTAGTCTCTTCTTCAGGTCGTCGCTACGATAACAAAAGCCTGATGTTAGCTGAGGAGCTGGCTTGTCGTGCTGCCGTAGCCGTTGATAATGCCCGACTTTACAGAGAAGCACAGCAATCTCAACAGGCGGCTTTACACGCAGCATCTCGCACTACCCGTCTGCAAGCGATTACCGCTGCACTTTCTGAATCTCTAACTCCGACACAAGTTGCTGAAGTAATTGTCGAGCAAGGTATGGCAGCTTTGGGAGCTAGTTCTGTTTTTGTGGCACTACTGACTCAAAGCGGCACTGAATTAGAACTTGTCCGAACTGTTGGTGGGCAACAAGAAATAATAGATTCCTGGCGTAGATTCTCGATTAATGCATCCGCACCACTAGCAGAAGCAGTCAGAACTAAGCAGCCTATTTGGCAAGAGGCAACAACAGCGAGGATTGCTCGTTACTCAAATCTTGCCAAGGAATACACTCAGTCCAACTACGGCGCTTGGATTTCGATTCCATTGATCATCGAGGGACGAGCTATCGGTGGAATGTCTCTAGCTTTTACCGAAATTCAGCAGTTTAATCAAGATGACCAAGCCTTTATGCTGGCACTAGCACAGCAATGCGCTCAAGCTATGGAACGTGCCCGTTTATACGAGGCAGAGCAAACCGCCCGGAAAGCAGCAGAAAACGCCAACCGGATTAAAGACGAGTTTCTAGCAGTACTTTCTCATGAATTGCGATCGCCACTCAACCCAATTTTAGGTTGGTCAAAGCTACTCCAAACCAAAAAACTTGATGAAAAGACAGTTCCTCAAGCCCTGAAGACTATTGAGCGAAATGCGAAGTTACAGGCTCAACTGATTGAAGATTTACTGGATATCTCCCGGATTTTACAAGGTAAAATCAGCTTGAATATCTACCCAGTCGATCTGACATCTGTGATTTCGGCAGCAATGGAGACAGTGCGGCTATCAGCAGAAGCTAAATCAATTGAGATGCACATCAGCCTGGAACCAAATTTGGGACAAGTTTTAGGAGACTCCAGCCGATTGCAGCAAATCGTTTGGAACCTGCTCTCAAATGCAGTTAAGTTTACACCTGCGGGGGGACGGGTTGATATTCGACTATCATCATGTCGTAATTACAATTCCAACTCAGCACTGATTCAAGTCAGTGACACTGGCAAAGGCATCGATCCCAATTTTCTGCCTTACGTGTTTGAATATTTTCGTCAAGAGAATAGCAGCACCACCAGAAAATTTGGTGGATTGGGGTTAGGATTAGCGATCGTTCGTCACTTAGTCGAACTGCATGGTGGGACAGTCGAGGTAGAAAGCGAGGGCGAAGATCGGGGGGCAACTTTTACTGTAAGATTACCGTTAATTCAAAATCAATTAGAGATTAAACAAGATAGTAGCAATTCTGAGCCATCTTCAAATTTAAATGGTGTCAAAATTTTAGTAGTGGATGATGATACAGACACGCGAGAATTTATTGTCTTCTTACTAGAGCAGTATGGAGCAAATGTGACAGCAGTAACATCAGCCAATGAAGCCTTAGCTACTTTAGCCCAATCCTTGCCAGATATACTTTTAAGTGATATTGGAATGCCAGAAGTGGATGGATGTATGTTCATGCGACAGTTGAGAACACTGCCAGCAGAGCAAGGAGGTAAAATTCGAGCGATCGCACTTACCGCCTATGCTGGAGAAATGAACGCTCAACAAGTACTAAGAGCCGGATTTAACAAGCATATTGCTAAACCAGTAGAGCCAGCCGAATTAGTAGATGCGATCGCCAACTTAATCGCTGAATAAACCTGCCTCTACCTGTTCGCCATTACTTGATAGCTTGAGGTGTGATTTTCATCTCTGGAACATTTTAGTTAAAACTAATTTTCACTTCTAAATTATATCTGTAAGAATATTCGCGATCGCTCCCACTCTGTAATCCTACCTCTCCAACACCCTTAACTTGTCGTTGAGTTTTCTGTTTCCCCAAACTGCGAGCATATTCAGCAGCCGATTTTCCCGACCAATAGCCAGAAGAAATTGCCCAAAAGGCTTATGCAAAAAGCTTCTTAAACTCTTATTACTTCGTGTTCTTCGCTACGAGACGCTACGCGAACATGGTTCATTTTTCTATGACTAGTGCGTAAATCATATATAAAATTTTCTGCTCTAAAAATGATCGGGATTGGGGCAGGTATGTTAAAACCTGCCGTGTCGCGCTTCATCCCCGGTCTAAAGAAAGGAATGCAATACTAACGTGAGTGTTTCTTTGAGGCTATCATGCTTCCGTTAGTCTGTTTTAAAATCTAAAGACAGTACGAACCCAAGCAAATAAACTATCAGGATTACTGGCATCAGAGTCTGGTGCAGTAATCCAGATGAACCCCGGTGTCACCTCAATATTATCTCCGATTCTATATTGGTAAAATGCCTCAATGTGTAAGGAGGTATCTTTGTCTGCTTGTCCTGCACCTGCTCCCAAATCTACACTCTGACTAAGCCTGGTGAGTTTCGGCTCCATACCAACTAAAACCCCCCCTAAAGCACCTTCCTTAAAAAGATCCGGGAATGCCAGTCCTACAGCCCAATCTATTGTACTACCATCACCGCGCCCCAAATAGCGGTGCGCTCCATAACTTACCCACCCATTTATTGCCAACTTGGGATTAATTTGATAGAACGCCTGTAATCCATAAAGATTGGCTACAGTTCCCGTTCCAGCCACAGTGCTATTGACCAGATTACTCCCGACTGCTGGGCCAAAGTTTGTTCCGCTTAAACCTCTAGTGTTTGCTGGACTATAAGTATTGACGTAAGTTGCCGCCACCCGAAAATTCCGATTACCGGAGTAGTAGATTAACTGTGCTAAAGCTAAATATCGGCCTGTAAAAAATCCATTATTAGGTGTGGGATTTCCACCGTTTGGTGCGCTGTACGCTACCCCGAATTGAAGTTGTTTGCCTAATCGCTGGAGTATGGCAATGCCGGGGCCGCTATCTCCATAGTTATAGACCAAAGACCGCCGTGAAAATCGTGAAATTCCATTAGCGCCAGTTGCAGAAGACGATTCAAAATATGGATTAATCGGGCCAGAC